>NZ_MPQG01000017.1:0-56799 GCF_002020255.1 Solemya velum gill symbiont
CACAGTCGGTTTGGCTATTAATCCGCCACCGTTCAGTTCACACTTCACTCTTAAGAGAGTAATAGGTCAGTCGACAAGTTGAACGACTGCTTTCGGCCAGAAGCTGTCACTCATCATAGTGGAAAACGACTTATTCGACAGATGAAGTTCAATATCTTTATAATTTTTTGAGAAATATCAATGGAGTAAATTAGCAAAAACTAATATAATGTAATTATTCCCTTGGAGGCTGGCGTCAAGTTCTAATGATCTCTTGTTGCCAGTCACTACACTCCAGGAGCATTCCTCCTATTTCGCCCCGGCGCAGACACCGGGGCATTTTTTTGCATAAAGTGGGGGACTGCTTTCGGCCAGAAGCGGACGTTCAATTTGGTTATAGATTCCTGCTTGTTCTTAATATCTGCTTTCGTCAAAAAGGTGACACGAGAGGAATGGTTTAGTCAATTCAACACGCTGACACTTATACGATCAACTGTTGAGATGCGGGTCCGGATATTAAGTCGAAATGTTACCTGTCGGCCCATTTTGAACACACACGCGGTTGCGGCCTCTATCTTTGGCCTCAAAGAGAGCCTGGTCTGCTGCATTGATGAGGTCCAAGGGGGACATGTCCGATTGTGCGTCTGGGCGTAGGGTAGCGACGCCGATGCTAACGGTAACGCACTTGGCCCGGGTGGCGTATTCATGGTGGATGTCCAGTGCCAGGATGGCAGCGCGGATTTCTTCGGCTAGTTGGCAGGCGACCTCTTTCCCCGTGTCGCCGAGAATTATGGCAAATTCTTCGCCGCCGTAACGTGCCACCAAGTCGCCAGGGCGGCGGGAAAAGTGCTTCAAGGTCTTGCCCACGCGGCGCAGGCATTCGTCCCCTGCCACGTGGCCATGATTATCGTTATAGGGCTTGAAGTGATCGATGTCGAGTAGCGCTATGGACACGGGGTGACCAAGGCGCAGAGCGCGCCGCCATTCGGTTTTTAGGAAGTCATCGAAGTGGCGGCGGTTGGCGATGCCTGTCAGGCCATCTAGCACAGCCATTTCTTCGACCCGTTGTTCGGCCAGCTTGCGTTCTGTGATGTTTTGGTGCGTGATGACGAAATGTTTAAGCACATTCTGGTCGAGCGGACGGATGTGCATCATGAACCATCGCTGCTCGTCCGGCGAATGGCAGGGGTATTCAAAATAGAATATCGGTTCTTCGCCTCTGATGACAGCTTCAATTCCAGCTAGGGCATCGACGGCATCTTGATCGCCGTTCTCCACTGAATCGCTGCAGACGCGTATGTAATTCGTATTGCGCCAGGTCTTGTCGGGTTGGCCTCTATTTTCCTCGGAAAAGGCTTTCCATGAGTGGTTGACCCATTGAACAAGCCCCTGCTCAACAATCACGGCGATCTGTTGAGTCAGGGAATTTAGAACAGATATATAGAAAGTTTCGTCATTGGTAACATGCATGAAATTTGCCTTCCAGTTGTTTCTGTGACTCCTGTCGACATAAGACTAATATAGCATCACAACTGCTGTTCAAGGGGGGAAGGATACATCTGAACACCCTAGTGGATGCCCTATTCAGAGTTGTAAGTGGACCTTAAAGACAGTCTCTTTCATGTTACAACCCCAATGTCTGCTTTGGGTCGTAAGTGGTCGTTCAGCGTGGTTAAGCAGAAAAACTACACCAAGGTCTGCTTTCGGCCAGAAGCGGACAAATAATCCAAACAATATGTACTAAAATTACATTGAGAAAGCGTTACATGAGGCAATCTGAAAGTGTACTTTTCATTATCGCTATTCATATTAATTCTGGTCGGACCATCCAACTTATTGATGGCTGATATGCCGGCAGAGTCAGCTTATCTTGATGGCGGCAAAAGTGAAATTGCACTAGTTCTTGCTCACGGTATCGAACTGAATCCAACATCTAAGGTGGTTGATCCTCTCCGAAAGGGTGTTCATCGAAGCCTTGGTTATCACACACTATCCTTGCAAATGCCAAATAAACGAACATCCTGGGATGCTTATGGCGCATATTTCCCTGAAGCATATGCAACGATAAATGAAGGTGTTAAATTTCTAAAAGAAGAGAAAGGTGTAACAAAAATATATCTACTTGGTCACAGCATGGGAGGCCGAATGATATCTGCTTATGCTGCAGAATATGATGATGAAGCATTTATGGGGCTAATTGTTGCTGGGTGCTTTAATAATGGTCCCCGAGTTCTTTCATGTAAATCAAGCCTGAAAAAAGTAAAACTTCCAGTATTAGACATTTGGGCTGGTGGCGATCAGAGAGACCGTAGTGCCGCACAAAGCCGTCGTGGAATGATTTCTTCAACATTCAAGCAAGTGCAAATTTCAGGAGCAAATCACTCTTATGCCGGGTATGAAGATATGCTTGTTAAGACTGTTGTGAATTGGCTGAAGTCTGAAATAAATAAAGATGAATAATTGGACATTAATCAGAATGTCCTCTTTGGGTCGTTAGTAGCCGTTTAACCTGAGAGGCTGTATCGGAACTCCACAAATGACTGCTTTCGGCCAGAAGCGGACATTTAGTGTCATCAAATATTGTGTCAAAAACTCTCTTTTTTTTTAGTTGACTGCAATTTAGTAGGCTGTAGATATTGTGGTATAAGTATCTGCACATAAGTATAAAGTTTCCCGCCTAGTGGAAATATTATGACCATCTCAAATGTTGGCGGTACTATGCAAAATCAATATGCAGATCGATCACCATACTTATTACTATTTATCGCAGTAGTTCTTACTGTTTTCAGTCTCTCTATATTATGGGAATTCTGGGCAGAACCTTTTTTATTTTCGACATTAGGAGAAGAATCAAATGATGAAAAGTGGCGTTATGTATATACCACGTCCTTTTTTGTAGTATTGTCATTGATTCTTCCAACCTGGCTTCTTTGGCGCAAGGAACAAACCAGCTTGGAAATGATGGAAAATTTGAGTCGCGCAGCAGCAGTCTATGCACAATCGAGGGACGGGATCATGATCACTGATCATAAAGGCCGTATCTTGTCTGTCAATCAGTCATTTACAGAGCTAACCGGGTTTTCTGAGAATGACATTGTGGGGAATAATCCCCAAATTCTAAGATCATATCAGCACGATGAAAATTTCTTCAGTCAAATATGGGAACAGGTTCAGACGGAAGGTTCTTGGCAGGGTGAGATTTGGAACCGAAAAAAAGATGGAGAATTATTTCCAGTATGGGAAAGCATCAGCGAGGTGCGAGATAGTGCAGGAAGCTTGATCAACTATGTGGCTATTTTCTCAGATATCAGCTCCATAAAGGACACCCAGAAAAAGCTTAAGTATCAAGCTAATCATGATGCACTAACTTCTCTACCTAACCGTAACCTTTTTCAGGAACTGCTTGAACATGCTTTGCAAAATGCAAAGCGACAATCTGACTGCCTTTCAGTGATGTTTTTAGATCTTGATAACTTCAAACATGTCAATGATAGTCTGGGTCATCATACTGGTGATCTGTTACTGTAAGAAGCTGCCGGACGGTTGAAAGAGAGTCTTCGGGAAATTGATGTCGTGAGTCGGCTCGGAGGTGATGAATTCCTGATCCTGGTGGAAAAAGTCCATAGCCAAACAGATGCTGCACGAATCGCACAAAAGCTATTAATGGTGTTAGATTCGCCTTTTAATATCAATGGCCGTCAATTAACAATCAGTGCCAGCATTGGCATTAGTATGTTCCCGGATGACGCGAAAACTGCTTCGATATTAATCCAGCATGCTGATATGGCCATGTATAAGGCAAAAGAACGTGGCAAGAACTACTATTATTTTTTCAAACAAGAGTTATCAGACAGGGCTACGCAGAGATTTCAGGTAGAATCAGATCTGCGCCATGCGATCCAAGACAAACAGCTTGTGGTTTTTTATCAACCACAGTACTCGTTATCGAATGGCCGATTAACAGGTCTGGAGGCGCTGTCTCGCTGGACACATCCAGAAAGAGGTACGATCTCTCCCGATGAGTTTATTCCAGTTGCGGAAGAAAGCGGTCTGATCATTCCCTTGACTGAATGGATGATCGAGCAGGCTATCATTGATTGGAAAGATCTAGTTACGAACTTGAAGTCGATTCCTCAACTTAGTATAAATATCTCTAGCCATTGTTTTCATATGCATGGCTTGGTCTCACTTGTAAAAGAACTCATTGACCGACACGATATTGTGGCTAGCCACTTGGAGCTTGAGATCACTGAAACATCTCTAATGCAAAATGCAGATAGAGCATTTAACATCCTTGTTGATCTGAAAAAATTAGGGGTACATATTGCCATTGATGACTTTGGAACAGGTTACTCTTCACTAAGTTATCTTCAGAAATTTCCGATTGATACTGTGAAGATTGATCGTTCATTTGTGAAAGAAATCGTACATCAGCCTGATGTGGCCACTATGGTTTCAGCAATCATACGCATGTGCCACACTCTTGGATTAGATGTCATCTCTGAAGGTGTGGAATCTATTTCCCAGATGGCAATGCTGACCGAACAAGGTTGTGACATAGTTCAGGGATATATATACAGTCAACCTATACCACCAGAAAAAGTGACGATCCTACTGCAGCGAGAAATCTAAACTTATCTGTGAAATCGGTCATGTGTAACCCAGCCATCGCTCAGTTCACGCTTCATATCATGATAGCTGGTAGAGCAGTCAGCAAGTTAAATGTCTGCTTTGGGTCGTTAGCTGCTGTTTAGCCTGGTTGGTTCAGAATGTCCTGCCTGTTGTCTACTGAGAGATTCTGCTGCTGGTTTGATTGAGAAATTACGGGGAGCAGATATTGCAAAGGAGTCTGATGCTGGTTTGGATGGGACATTCCCGAAACTGATAATCAAAATAGCTGAAAAATGGCCCGTCAAAATCAGGTCAGCATGCGCCAAGCCTCTGCAATCAGCAGGCCCGACGACATAAGCACACCAACCACACCCCAATAACGCCAACGTTTCAAGACTGTGGCCGTCTCTTGCCGACTGCCGATAATCCACAAGGAGAGGTTGACCGAGGTGAATACCACCAGGATGACGATACTGGTTGCCTGTGCCAGGTGAACCAGGGGGAAACCCAGGGCGAGTATCACAATCAGCAGGGTGACCAGCGCAATCGCACGTCCTGGAGTGCGGCGTTGCTCACCAACCTTGCCAAACCATGAGGGAATCAAGCCTTCACGAGCCATTCCGTAGGTCACGCGACTGGCCATGATGATCTGTATCAGGATGCCGTTGACCATTGCAATGGAGGCAAGCACCGCAATCGGCTTTCCGCTCAATCCGGTTACCGCTTCGAAAAGTACCGCGAGTGGTGCGCTGCTGCTGGTGAGGGCCTCGCGGTCGGGTAATGCAACTGCAATTGTAGAAATCAGTGCATACAAGACCACTGTGATCAGCAGGGTGAGGATAATTGCCTTGGGCATGACTCTCTTCGGATCAATTGTCTCCTCTGCCATATTGACCATGTCCTCAAAGCCAATAAAGGCAAAGAAGGCAATAATGGTTGCTGAGAATACCGCCGCCCAGGCTACGGCATCCGAGGGTGGCGTCACAACCTTCAATAACAAAGGTGCATCTGTCAACAAGGGGGCTCCAGAAAGGGCGATTACAATAAGTGATCCGACTTCCAGTACCGTAATGACGGCCGCGAAAATCACGCTCTGTTTCACACCCATCCATGCCACTATTGATAACACCAGTAGTACGCCGAGAACCATCACTGTCTGTGGAATAGGCAGAAGTGTGCCCAAATACCCACCAAATGCGATTGAGACGACCGCGCTGGAAATAATGGCGGTTAAGGTAATACCCAGGCCAACTATCCTTCCGGCCATCGCTCCCATTCCAATCTTGACGAACACAGCTTCACCGGCGGCACGCGGATAGACACTGACCAGCAAGGCATAAGACCACCCGGTTGCCCCGGCAATCAGACCTGCCAGCAGGAATGCCTGGGGTGCGTGGTCGCCAGCCAATCGCACGATTTCACCAATCAGTGCAAAAATACCGGCGCCTATCGTTACACCCAGGCCGTAAAAGACCAGGAGGGGGATCCCCAGGGCGCGTCGTAATCTGGTTGTGTCTGTTTTTATGTTCATCGACTGAGTGTTGAAAGTACGATCATGTTTACAGGGTGATTACACATTTAGACATCCTTATAGTGTTGCCAGTTTCACGTTGTCGAAACTACCGGGATTGTTACGCAAGTACTCGACTTTTCGTTCGAGTGACAGGATGATTTCACAACAAAAATGGCACTCTTCCATCTGCCCCATACTCATCAGTCCACCGGGACTGAAGACGTTAATCTCCATGAGTTTGTCACCGACAATATCCAGGCCGACGAGGAACATACCATCCTGTATCAGCTTGGTGCGCACAGATTCAGCCAGTGCCAGTATGGTCTCGTCAATCTGCACCGGTACAGCCACGGCACCGGCAGTGATGTTGCTGCGCATGTCCCAGTCACCTTTTTTACGCTGCCTGCGGAAAGCTGCGTACTTGCCCTTGCTGCATAGCGGATCACCATTCATCAGGAACAGGCGGATATCACCATGGCTTGCATCGGGAAGATATTCCTGTGCAATGACATAACCTTCGCGTGAGACGGCCTCGATCATCTGGTTGATATTGGGCTTGTCTTCCGGCTGAACCAGGAAGACGTTTCTGCCCCCGGACCCAGTGATGGGCTTGAGGACACCACGTCCGCCTTCTTCATCGATGAAAGCCTTGATCTCATCTTTGTCACGGCTAATCAAAGTTCGTGGACGGACTTCTTCAGGAAAGTACTGCAGATACATCTTGTTGACGGCATGGGTCAGGCCGTTGGGGTCATTTAATACGATAACACCATGCTGCATGGCCAATCGCCCGAAATTAATGCCTGCCAGGCGTGCCCAGGGGCGATCCATGACATCTTCTGCCGGGTCATTGCGCAACATCAGAACATCCAGGTCTGTGACGCAGATACGCTCCTGGTAAGCCGACTGGCTACGCAGAGACTCAAGATACACGCGCAGGGAACGGTATTTTTTATCAGGTACACGCCGTGCGCGTGCATACACGTAATGATCGGGGGCATAGTCGAATTCCGCTACATCGATATACCAGACTTCATGCCCCATGTTCGTGGCCCTCATGGCCATGACGGTGGTGGTATAGTCTGACACCTCGGTGTTGATATTATTAACGACCATCGCAAGGCGCATCACAAGACCTCCTTCATCAGGTCGATTACCGTTGCTCCCTGGCGCAGGTGTTCGAGTCGTGTGGCTGTTTCAGCTTTATCAAAGAGGAATGCCGGACGCAAGCGTGGTGCTATCAGTACCTGTCGCCACTGAAGTTCCTCGATCAACGGCAGGTAATCGTAACTGATCTTGCCAAGATACAAACTCTCCAGGTCTCCGCCGCGAACCAGGTAGCCCAGAATCTGTGCGAGTCCCTGCAGGTAGACCTTGTCTTTTGTATAACCGCCGCCTCTGAATACGCGCATGGTGATTGTGAATGCAGTCGAAGGATCAACCTCGTAATTCCTGTGCAGGCTGCGGAATGTCTCGATAAAATCAGCGCCCTCGGTGATCATGTGTACGGCCAATACCCTGCATGCCAGCAAGCGCAGGCGCGACTGCCCAAGGCCACCAACAAGATATTCTGCCAGTACGGCCAGGCCCTCCTGCATGGATTCATAACCTGCCATGCCTGCATAGAGTTCCCGGAAGGGTTGCTGACTGCCATTGTAGTGGGTCAGCACATGTGTGCCGATTTCATGCGCAAGTGTGGCCTTGACTCTTGCATTCGGTACTTTTGCATCTGTGCCAACCAGGAAATTGCCTTTTGATACCATGATTCCTGGCACATCCTCACGCAGTTCTACCTGCGCGGGCAGGGCGGCATCCTGTTGCCGGTAATATTCGATCTCCTGTCGTGCGCATTCTGCGAACTCTGAGGCAGACATATAATCTGCATCGCTACTGCTGTCGTAGTTGGTTATCTCCATGCCAAGCATCTGCTTTGCGAGTTGCAACAATTCATCATCGACATCACCAAACAGCTGGCGACTGCCGAGCAGGAAACGGTTGCTATTGCGATCGGCAACCAACGTGAGCTGTCGATCCAGCTCTTCCCGCTTCTGGGAAAAGATATGCGCCAGCGTCGGATCTTCGATCCGTTCGAGGGGAATGCTAAAGAGTTCGCGCTTCATCAGGTCAGGATCGATACTGCGAGGGCGATACAGGAATCCAGGTGGATCTTTAAACTTCGAGTGCTCGAATGCTTGCCACGCAGCCTGTGCATTAGTTGGTGTGACATGCAATAGTAAGTCAAAGCGGTTACTGATTTGGGCTAGCATTTCATCTGTTTCGTAAACCACACGGGTCATTGAACGCTGACCCAGTTCCAGGTGATGCTCGGGGCTCAATGGGGTGCAATGACGCGCGAAGGCGAAGAAGGTACGCTTGAGTTCGTGGGCAAGGGTGTGGTGAAACCTGCGCAGGCGAAACGGCAGTAGTGTGTTGGTGTCTTCATCGCGGTAGATGGGTCTGACTTCGAGCCCGACGTGCAGACAGTCAAGCTGCTCGAGTTCCAACCCTGTTAACAATGGCGGTAGTTGCGCTGGATTGATTTCGTCCTCGTAGCTGATTGTCACCTCTGTGACAGAGTCATCGATACGGGCATTCAGCAGCGCGTTTTCCATCTCATCCAGAAATTCCGCCGATACCCCGTGCCGGGGTGCAATGATACGAAAGGTCGGTTTCCGTGTTTCGTCATTGACCTCTTCACCGGACCAGAGTTCCAGCAGCAGGCAGGCACCGAATTTTTCGTGCTGGATGGTAAGAATTTCTTTTATCAGCCTGGCTAGCGATGCATGGTGTTCAGGCCTGCCACTAGCCAGTATGTATGAGGCCTCACCCAGCAACAGGCGTTCAGTGCCGAGGTCGGCGTACGTTGCGGGCTGTCGATATAACGCCAGGAACGGCAGTTGGCGATCGATATGAATACGTCCGCCATCGTGCAGCTTTTCCCGTACAGGCTTATTACGTTGAAAGGCATTGGTTACGGAGCCTATGAGCGCATCACTAATGTAGTCTGAGCTTGTGTTCATCGGACTCTCTTCAGCTCTTCCAGAATGCCGGGTATCGTTGATTTCAAGGCGTCCTGTATTGCCTGGATTTGATCAATATCGCCAACGCCTGTCCACTCATCCATGTAGAATTTCTTGAACTCAACCGAGAGCACGCAGATGCTGTCGGGGTAGTTGTTATGAATCCACCCGGCCAGTTGTCGGCCCTTGAACTTGACGTTTTCACGCACATCAAGATGTCGGCCGAGAAAATCGTAAGCATGCAGATCGGAAATGAAGCGCATAATGATCGGCAGGCAACGCTCTCGATCTATCATCGTGCCTGTTCCCACGTTCACTTCCGGGTTTCCGGCAGGGTCTGCGGGCGGTCCCTCCGGTCCTGCGCGTCGATAGTTGTATGCATGCAGATCGAACACAACGATGTGTCCGAAATGGTCCACCATTTTGTCCAGCAGGTGTCTCAACTCCGCATAGAAGTCGTCATATTCTTCCAGAGAGCGGTTGATCAGCTCCTGTCCCGGAGGCTCTTTCCACAGGTGAAGTCCCCAGGCCATTTCGGGGCTCGTGTAGACAGCTTCGTCACGAGGTCGGTTCAGGTCTACTTCAAAACGTGAGTGGTCAGGAACCAGCCAGGTAGGCACGACCTTGGCAAGGTAGTCCGTGTAAGGGTCCTCTTCATGTGCGCGTTCAGCATCACTCAGGGCGAGCAGTGGCAGCAATTCGTGTCGGACTTTGTGCCCGGCATGAATAGCAGTCGCCATGAGCGGACTTTCACCGGAGTGTTCTATCCAGATTTTGTTATCGAGCATGCCTCTTCCTTTTATAGCCGGTCAGGATGCTTGAGCACTACATGACCAGCCAATGGGCGATTCGGTTGCCCCCGGTCAAAAATTCTCTATATCTACTAATAGTATAGGAAATCTATATGATTCCTTATAGCTGATAATCAGTTAAGTATAGTCAACATGGACATGAGGGTTTTCCACTCATATACTCAATCTGAGTTGGAATAAAAATATTCAAAAGGTGTTCAGGTGCTAAAGGTATTATTTAAGGACTTGCATGACGGCAGGCTTCAGCGACTTCAATTTCTTGGCTACACCATCCTTTTGTGGCTATTCGCATTTGCTATCTTTGTTCTCATGGTGGCTGCTATTGGCGCTGGAGAGCACCTCATGGGTGGCAATCTCCAGCAAGCACAGGAAAAACTGTTCGCCAGCTTTTCGATACCGGTATTTATAGGCTTGGGCATTGTCATGTTGCTATTCAGTTTTGCCCATATGAATTTATACGCCAAACGCATTCGTGATATCGGCCTGCCTGGCTGGTGGGGTGTATTGGTCATCATCCTGTTGAGTATCGCTCTATCCTTGCTGGTGTCAGCACAGTTCTCAAATGGAGTGGGTACACTGATATGGCTTGCTCTTTTACTGATCCCTACGGATACGTTTGAACAAGTTGTATCTTAATTCGAAGTGACTGAGGTAAATCGAGAATGCGGCGATCCTGCCAGGTTGGATCGATACCTCAAAACCAGGTCGTTTAGAGTCTTTTGCATCGATTCGCTCAGCGGTTGTCCGTGTTCCAGGTAATCGGCTTGAGAACAATGCTTTCGGATAAAATCTGCAATCTCTGAAGGCAGGCTGCCGGGAATCAGTGCGAAATCAAATTTGTCTAGAGGGAGTCCATCCTGAACGATACCCTCCTTACTTGCGCTTGCCACAAGTGCTTCGCATGCAGGATCAAAAATCAACGAGTTAACACGGACATTCAG
Organism: Solemya velum gill symbiont; assembly: GCF_002020255.1. Taxonomy (NCBI): domain Bacteria; kingdom Pseudomonadati; phylum Pseudomonadota; class Gammaproteobacteria; species Solemya velum gill symbiont. The sequence continues at coordinate 10,877 of NZ_MPQG01000017.1, forward strand.
AGTGTCAGACGATTTCCCCCTGGGGTGCTTGCCGAGAAAAGTTTGTGATGCGGTTGCCTGGCCAACACACAGATTGGCATCCTGTAATAATGTAGCAACCTGCTTGGCTGATTCGGGGGGCGCTTCTATAAGCAGTATTGTAGGTATCCTTCCGTCATTGCCTGACGGAAACATTCTGTTCAACTGCTTTTCTGCACGTATATAGCACAATACTCCGGGAGTCTGGTTGACTTCAATGACAGCGCACGATGACTCTCTCCATGACTTGCTAATGTCCTCTGTGATGAAATCAATTCCGATGGCGTTCATACGAAAAGCGCGCGCAATTGCCAGGGCCATGTATCGATTATCCGGGTGAATACGAGGCATCACATCTTCCATCGTCCCTCCCATTGAGACGTTGGCGACACTGCGCAAGTTAATCGCCTTGCCTGGTGCGGGAACGGAATCGTAACTTAGTCCCATTTTCGCAAGCAGTTCATCCATTGCGGCATCCTGCATAATGGCTTTTTTGTCAATGTCTCCCTTTCGACGTAAGTTCTCTTGCCCAATCAGCGTGGCGATAGAATGTACACCGTCGCCAATGACCCGTGCAGGATATCTTGCCATTACCCATAATAGTTCACCGCCGAAGACCGCTAACCTGTGATCAGTGCCTTTTACGTACTTCTCAATGATGACGCCGCGGGGGGATATGCTCGCAGCCAGTTTGAATGCTGCGACTAACTCATCAGGATTATCTATTGATGTGGTGATTCCTTTTTCCATTCCTGCAGATATTGGTTTGGTTACCACGGGATAGCCAATTAGAGCGGCTATTTTGGCTGCGTGGTCGGGGTTTCTGGCTACTTCATGAACAACGCCAGGAAAACCGAGGCGGTTGATTAACTCATTTGAGTAGACTTTGTTTCTACACAGTATATCTCCAGTCAACGAGTCAAATTCATCGGCTGCAGAGCGGTAGTGTCTACCAAGACTGCCTTGTCCATACTGCCAGATATTGCCCCCAGAGAAATTGGATAGGTAGGAATGCCTCTTGAGAGAGCGACGGTCAATAATATATTGGCTGTCTTGGAGTAATGCAGGTTCGCTACTTGTCGCTGAAGATTAGCAATGGGGTTAGGTACTAATTTGTTGATGCCCGGGTGTCCCGTGACAATTAATGAGAAAATCTCATTGGTCAGAGCCATGGAAGAACGAAGAATCAAGTTCGCTGTATTCGAATGAGTATGGCATAGAAAAATCCATGCTCTTTGGTTATTCCCGATTTGATAACCGGAGATGCACTTGTGATCGCAGACTGCCACCGGTTGACGGAAATATGACACGATTTCGGTATACAAATCGACGAAAGAGAGTTCGTTTTCAGGTTGATTACCTGTCCACAAACTTCTACCTTGATGGCTATCCAGTTTTTTCCATTGCTTGTCGATACTATCGGCAGACAAAGTTTCGTTAAATGGCGGTTCAAACTCAACGACTGCACCAGCAGAGTCAGCAAACTTGTTTGGGCCATGGAAGAGTTCTATTTTTGGATTCATATAATCGGAGAAATATCTATCAGATTATTTAAACTACAGTTTTTTTGCGACTACCGTCATTAACTGCCACCTCAGGCCATATTTGCCGTCCTGTAACTTATCGATCGGCAGGAAGGATTCAATTTCATCAACTGAGCTATGAGTGTCTGGTTTAGAGATATCAAATAGCATGTTGCAAAATTCAGGTATTTCCAGAAGAGTTGAGAACTTCCAGTGGAAATGACTGTTTTCTGTCGACTCTATAGTCCAACCGGTTTCTTTCAGTTCGGTTAAGGTGGCGTCATCTAAATAGTTTCCCTCGTGACCAGTGCTGTTAAATTTTCCAACATAATCATCCAGGAAAATGGCAACATCAGAGTTCCTGGCGACGTCTGACAATATAAAATAACCACCTGCTTTCACGGTCCTGTATAACTCCCTGAACAATGGGCGCTTATCATCCATATGATGTACCCCTGCAAGACTCATGGCAACATCTACTGTTGAATCACTCCAGGGCAGGGGGAGCAATGAAGGGGTGGGAGTATGAAGTGTTTGGCTTTCGCTAAAACCTGCACATGGTTCATGGCAAAGTAATTGGCATTCATCAGGAAGATAGTGCTTGAGGTATCCTCCTCCCGCAGGCACATCCGCTACTACCATCCCGGGCTTGAGCACCACGCGATCGATCAACTGTTTGAATTCTTCATCACGTGCATGTGGAAAGCGCCTCATAGCTTCATCGTACGGCTTTGCCCTTGAGTGAAATATTTTTTCATAGCTTTGTTTCATATGATTTTATATTAACGAATATGATGTGAATATGATGAGTGATATCATTATTCAATAAGTTCATAAACACTCGTGACATGGCATATTGAATCATAAAAGATCGCTAGGGTTTGTGAACAGTTATTTTCTGAACTGACCTGGTAATGAGAGTGTTATGCGAAATAAACTTCCCTCTGTTTCGAGTATGAAGTCAGCTCTTGAAAGTCGGAAGAGTGGTTTTTCTATTCGAAAAATACAGTTCAGTGAGTGCGAGGCGTGGGATTTTGAAAAGGGAGCCTTCAAGCATAAATCTCATGGATATTTTGATCTAATTGGTGTTGGCAGGTTAAATGAAAGACTCGTTAGCCGAATTTATCTCTATCAGCCTCAGTCCGCGTTTAATGGATTACTCGAATCCAGTATTGAAGGTGAAACCAGTTTCCTGATCCAGGCACGTACGGAACCAGGCAATGAGGGGATGGCTCAGTTTGGCCCGACAGTTCAGTCAACACCGGCCAATTATCAACGATTACATGGTGGGCGATCGACACCATACCTGGAGTTTTTCTTCTCATACCAGCCCGGTAGCCAATCTGTCTGTGAATCAACACAACTCGACCTTGGCGAGCGCTATATTCATAAAACGAAACGTCTTAACTATGTTCGTGCAAACATAGATGTCATATCTCAGGAAAATTATTACTGGCTGCCAGCATCATTAGTACCGGAAGCTGTCACTGAGAGCCTGTTGTTGGATACAGACCTGCGCTCAATGATTTCTGTCATGCCCTGGGAAAGAGTGTTGGAAACACGTGATGTGGGCTCCAGCACATTTGTTTCCTTTCTTCGTGCCAGTCTCGGAACTCCTGTTCGTGACTCAGTGATTGGTGAGATAACCGCAAAAATAGCTTCTCATTCTCTGCCCATTAGCTTCTGCAACCTTGAGCAGTTGGAAAACTGGCAGTTCACCGACAATCAATGGAGTGATGTCCATTCGAGCCAGGGTTTCTCTGTTGAAATGTTTCATGTAGAAGCACCCGGGAGGGAGGTTGAACAGTGGCAACAGCCATTGATTAATAGTCATTCTAAAGGACGTTCTGTCCTGGTTTGCCGGATCCGCGATGGTTTGCTGGAATTGCTTTTAGATGTACACAATGAAACCGGGCTTGTAACTGGTGCTGCAGTATTCCCAAGCTTTCTACGTTATCCTGGACAACATGCTGATGAGCATGAGGACCGCTTTGATGATTACCTCGACTCAGAGGGTGCCCAATTGTTGCTTAATACCACTGAATCGGAAGAGGGTGGTCGATTTTACAGGGATATCAACGGTTACGAGATCATCTTGATTGAAGGGAGACAAGAGTATTTTGGAATTGATTCATCGAGCTATTACTGGGCCAGGGTAAGTGAACTCAAGAGATTACTTAATCTCTCGAATTGTTGCTCCATCCAACTACGCTGCATTGCTTCTCTCCTTCTTGGTTTGAAATGATCGGCATTGTCAAAGTGTCAGCTATTGCTCTTATTCAATTGGTGTCCAAACTGGGCGCATATTCTGGTTAAGTAACCTGTTTCTGATATTGCTCCACTTGTCCATGTTTAGAATAATGGCCTGGACTAATAACGAGCTTGCTTGTTTGTAAACGTCTTTACTTATGAGACTCTTTTTTGCCGCCAGGCCAAGGGTATCCAGCATGTAATGACGCTGCATTAAATGATTGCCAAAGAAACTTTCGGCATACGCATCCTCATTCTCAGAGAATGCAATCCAGCGCCTGAATTTCTGCCCGTGATGCTGTCTTATATTGAGTAGCGGGTGATCAATATAATGAACACCATTGAGTAGTGCTGCCCTGAATGGCAGTATCCAGTCAGTTGTTACCGCCGATCGATTAGGATCAATATCACCAAAAATATCAAATACATCGCGAGTCCAGGCGAGGGTAGCCCCGGCGATATTCTTGCTCCGACCATTCTTGGCCTGAGAGAGCAGACTGTTATCGGGCAGAATATCAGAATCAAACATTCGCCAGGGTTTAGTTGCCTCTTCCTGATTTGTTATAGCAGGATCTATAAAGTGAATTGCATTACTAGCGATCAAGCTTGCCCCGGTTTCTTGCCAGGCACTGACGATAGTAGCAACTCTCTCTGGCATACTAATATCGTCACCATGAGCAATGACAACCAGTTCTCCAGATGACAAAGCCATTATTTTATTGTAATGACTTATGCCGAGATTATTGGTGTTACGGTTCACAATCACCTTGTGATTGCCATCGTAGCCTTGCAGTCTTTCCTTGATTATGTCGAAAGTTCCGTCAGGGGATGCATCATCTGAAATCAATATTTCCAGGTTAGAGTAGGTTTGGTTCAACAGGCTATCAATCGCCTGTCCTATGTAAGACTCTTGGCGGAAAGCCGGGAGAGCAATGGTAACTAGTGGAGGTTTTTCGTTTGATTTCATAAAGATGTTAAATGTATGACAACACAATCTAAAGCGATCTAAAGCAGCTTCTCTTCAGCCGAATTAACGTCATTATAGTATCAGATTATCAGCTGAAAGGCACTTTTCCCCGGATAACTCCTCTTTGGTTTAAAATATAGACAGAACCTGCTAACAGTTGCCACAGAGATGGTTGTGGTGCTGTCAATGTGATTTAGGCTGTATATGCATTGGCAGGAGAAGACACAAATGAGCCTGTTAATTGACACACTTCGGAAAGAGAAGGCTGAGCTTGAGGCTGTCAGGCATAGGGCACGAAGTACCCGACGTGCAGCTCGTGCGAGGCACCTCACTGAGAAGCTGATGAAGGACCTGGCTGAGCTTGAACCGAAACTGGCACCCAATGGTGATATTCATATATGCGACGGCGAGAATTTCTACTGTCGCATTCTGGTTGATGAAAGCGGATACCGTCTTGCACGCTATGAGGATACTGATGCCTCGGGTGCGGCATCGACCTTTACGTCGGATCATGAGGACAGGGAGAGGCTGATTCGCTGTGTTATTGATCACCTTCCCCATGATATGGTGCAGCGACTGTCGATGAGAATTGAACCAAGAACACCGCTCCAGGTTTTTGCCGACAAGTTGATCGACAGCTGGCATAAACTGAAATCCCTTTAAGATCCCGTTATCCCTATTTTTACGTCGCTATCTAAATAACGCGACATTATGCGTGATATATTGTCTGCATTCAGTCTCTTTCAAGTCGTATAACAACAACGTAAAATCACAGTAGATATTAATCAGTTAAGGAGCCTCCTGATGCGTTGGCGTACAAATCGGCGTAGTAGCAATGTCGAAGACAGGCGTGGCATGCGCACAGCCGGAATGAGAGGGCTTGGCGGAGGCGACGGGGGTATTCTCAGGCTGCTGCCTGTTGCAATCAGGTTTCTGGGTATTAAAGGGACCATGATTGCTGTCGTTGCAATCCTGGCTTTCGGCTTCTTTACCGGGAATTTGCAGCAGATCCTGGGTGGTGGTTCGTTTGAGACCACGCAACAAGAGACACCTTCCAAGACAGTCAGCCAGAGTGCGGAAGAGAAAGAGCTGGTAGAGTTTGTATCCGTTGTCCTCGCCGATACAGAGGAGACCTGGCATGAGATCTTTCAGCAGTCAGGGAATACGTACCAGGAGCCTCGCCTTGTTCTCTATCGTGGTGCAGTGCAGTCCGGTTGTGGATTTGGCTCTGCCCAGATGGGCCCATTCTATTGCCCGGCTGATCAGAAGGTCTATATTGACCTCGGCTTCTACGATGATCTTGCCAAGCGACATAACGCACCCGGTGATTTTGCCCAGGCCTATGTTCTTGCCCACGAGGTTGGCCACCATGTACAGACGCTGACCGGAATCTCGCAACAGGTTCAAAAGGCAAAGCAGGGAGTGAATAAAACTGATGCAAATAGACTGTCAGTCATGCAGGAGTTGCAGGCAGACTGTTTTGCGGGTGTGTGGGCGCACCATGCTGATAAATCAAGACAACTGCTAGAGGCCGGTGATATTGAAGAGGGGCTTGCTGCAGCAAGTGCGATTGGTGATGACCGCTTGCAGAAACAGGCAAAAGGATATGTCACACCGGACTCATTTACTCATGGAAGCTCTGAACAGAGGGTGAGGTGGTTCAAGATCGGTTTGAAGAAAGGCACTTTCAAGGGTTGCGACACTTTTTCAGTAATGAATTAATCGGTGCATGTTGTAGCTATATAAAAAAGCCGGTCATTCTCTGTCGAGAGATGACCGGCTTGATTATGCTGTGATACAGCCAGGCTATTTATTTTGGCGAATAGGTGAACTTCTGTCCGCCGATACTGGCTTCATACATCAGGCCGCCTTTCGCAACTGTAAAAGTTGCCATGCCCTTGTGGTAGTGACCAGTCGTTGTCGCATCGTGTTGCCCACCGCTGACACCTGCGGAAGAACCGGTTGTTGTTGCCGCAGCAGAAGCACCTGCCGTGATGGCAACGGCTGTAGCCTGCGCGCCAAATTCAAAGTTACCACTAGTGAACTCATCGAAGGCACGTTTGTCCTTGAAGAAAATCATCTGGCTGTATGCCTGTCCACCCAGTTGAAAACCGATTGTGACCTGAGTGACATCAGTATTTCCTACATATGTCCCTTGTTCATAGACACGACCTTTGCCATAAGCACCACCTATACCGATTCCTCCCTTGCCAATCGTTGGGAAGACTGCATAGCCATAACTTTTTTTGAAGTATTTACTACTTTCTACGGCAGCTTTAAACACACCGATCGTATCTTGATATTTGTCTGCGAAGGCATTGGTCGTCGGCATGAATAAAATCAGGCCGATAATCAGATATGCAATTCTTTTCATTTTTTTCTCTCCTATCTCTTGGTAATTATTAGACCATTCATTATGTATTAGGTTTACATATTAAGGTAGCACAACTAAAGAGCCGCGCTACATTAAGTAATGCGTGGTAAAGCTCTTATTTACTAATATTCCAGTTACTACAAGATTTCTTGTTTTCTGGCACAGAAATGTGAAATATCTCCTATCCTTGATAGGGACTCGATCAAATATTGAGGAGACTTTGCATGCCAATTTTTATGGACAGGCATTTCATTGAAGATGCCAAAAGAAGTGCCATTGCGGATGCGCATGAGAAGGACCTGCAAATCCAGGACAAGCATCACGTCAAATTTCTTACCTACTGGTTTGATGAGGCCCGCTGTTCGGCCTTCTGCCTGGTTGATGCGCCAAACAAGGAGGCAATTCAATCTGCGCATGATGAAGCACATGGTTCAGTCCCGCATGAGATCATCGAGGTCGATCCGGGAATTGTCCAGGCCTTTCTGGGCAGAGTGGAAGATCCAGTGCCGACAAATACTTCATCTGAGCCCGAGATAGACAGTGCGTTTCGGGTCATTATGTTTACCGACCTGAAAGACTCAACACTGATGACGACATTGCATGGCGATACCCGGGCCCTTCATCTTTTGCATGTGCACAATGCTCTCACTCGAAATGAACTGAGAGAGTATGATGGCCATGAAGTGAAGCATACCGGCGATGGAATCATGGCGTCTTTCAGTTCCGTTCCCAACTCGATTGAATGTGCCATCTCCATTCAAAAGGCATTCGACTTGCACAATACAGAGAATCCGGAGGATGGGCTCTACTTGCGTATTGGCCTGAGTGCCGGTGAACCGATAGAGGAACATGGCGATCTGTTTGGTACATCAGTACAGTTGGCTGCCAGACTCTGTTCTCATGCAGAACCTGGCCAGGTTCTGATTGCGGAAAATGTCAGGGAGCTTTACGGCGATGGCTCGGTAGCCTTTGAGTCACAAGGTGGTGTAACACCGAAAGGCTTCGAGCAGGCGGTGCAGATATATTCTGCTGTCTGCTAGGGTATTGCTTCTTAACCCACTTCATCCAGTACCCTGCGGCGGAAATCGACACCAATCCTTTCGGTAATTCGCTCGCATGCGGGAATATCGACGCCCTTCAGGCCATCAATTGCGGTCATTGAAACATTCATACCGGCATTTTTTGCGCAGGCAGAAAAAGCGAGCATGGCATCAAAGGCACCGTCCAGTTTTGGCCGGGTGTGCCGGATATATAGCTCCTCATTCTGGGCATTCATCGAGATCGATAACTTGTCTACAACTGTGGCCATCTCCCCGGTTATATCACGATGATAGAGGAGGTTGGCGAGGCCATCAGTATTGATCCTCACAGGGATATCGTATTGTTTGACGTACGCAGCGATTTCCAGCAACACATCAAGACGCTGGGTCGGCTCACCAAGACCGCAAAAAACAATCTCCTTGTAACCACGTGGATCACCCATGGCCTCAATAACTTCCCCGGTAGTGGGTTCATGCTCAAGATGAAGGTCATATGACTGAACTTCCCAGGTGCGATTGTGCTTGGGACAGAAGTCACATCTCAGGGTGCAACGACTGGTGATGTTCAGGTAGCAGTTACCATGAAGTTCATAGGCAACTGTATGCAGTTGTTGAGTGAGCGTCGGTTGGCTGTCTGGCATAATCAGGTTTCTTCTCTGAATCGGTTCATTCGTCTCTGTGATTACTCATTCAGTTCACAATATCCCTGTCTGGACAGGTTGATATTCGTTCCTGTACAAACCTTGGGGACGGTTTTAGATTGCCTGGTAACTCATACAGTACTTCATCTACGATCTCGCTGGTTAATTGACTAATCTCACAAGCGTAGTCGGTGTAATTTTTTTCCGGATGCTGTTCCTTCCACTCCTTGTATTCGCTAAATTCGAAGGCCGACGCTGCACCAATTCCCACTATTGGAATGGCAACAATCGCCCTGCGTAAACGTGCTTTTGCCTTGGTTTTCATTACGGCCCTGGTCAAAGCTTTTCTATGCGCAATGGCTGTCGCAGCAGCATTGGCAGTCATCGTGGCAACCGTGGCGGACATCTGTATGCTCCAGGCTGCAAGGGAGAGAGTTGTGGTCAAGAGTGCAGCGATCAGCCACATTGCAAAGGTAATCTTTTTGAAGGACTTGAGGAGACGATTCACTATTCCAACCCTTAGTCGTGACTTATCGAAGGCGGCATGGATGCCGAAGTGTGATTATAACTCGAATTTAACAAGGTGAATAAAAGAGCTGGAGATGGCGCCTGGAACAGATAATACAAAAGGCCCGCAGATTTGTTTGCGGGCCTTTTCTTTCGTGCTGTTATAAATCGAGTAACAGTTTCAGTGGTTTGCGCATGCCTGCGATCTTGCAGGCCATTTGCCCATAGCCATAAGGGAAGAGGGAGTAGAGATACTTCCTGGTAGCCCGCTCTTTACCAAGAGTATTTTTCATCTCTTTGAGAGCATGGCGTGTTTCCGGGATGCAGGTTGTCAGGTCGTAATGATCACGAACATATTTGACTACAAACCAATGGTCATCGGTCATCTCTATTTCAAGTGTCCGGGCCAGTTGTTCAGCAACATCCTGGTTCCAGTCCTTTGGGTCCAGCAGGTAGCCTTCATTATCAAGCGGGATCTCTTTTCCGTTAATTTGCATCATACTGATTTCTCCTAGCGGCCTGTGACGACACGGGCAACATGTGCTCCCATGTCTTTGATACTGGTCTCCCTGATGGTCTGGACCAGTTCATCGAGACGGAACTTGTGGTGGCGTTCATAGGCAACACCGAGTTGTTGCATATCTGCGAGTCCTGATTCACGCGCATGTTCGACAAATCCCTTGTTCTTCCAGAAGAATGCGCCGGGCATGGTTGTCGGGATCACCAGCGCATAAAAGAGAATACGCCCGGTGTATGCCATCACTACCAAGGTTACAAGGCCAATAAGCGAAAACAGTGGCAATGAGCCCGTGGCAGCGATTGCCACTGCTATCAGCAGGTTGAGGCCAAGCAGCAGGTTGCGTAGCAGATAGCTGTAACCGAATTCGGTCGTCTGCGTGTAATGGGCAGCTGCACCTTCGTTTGAAGTGGCAGCAAGGTACTTGCTATGTGCATAGAGACCGATGCCTTCCAGCATGAGACCGGCAGCAATTCCAATGGCTACCAGCGTGATGAACTGCGAGGTTGCACCACCGCTCAAGGCAGTTACCAGCAACAAGAGTGTGCCTCCCAGGCTCAGCATGGTGCCGTAGAAACCGGTTGCCGTCTGCCAATGATCCCAGAAGGGTCGTGCAGGAATGCGGTAGAGCCTGTACATGTACCAGGAGCCCGCCAGGAATCCGATCATTCCAGTTACTGCAAACAGCTGTGAAACAAGATCACCGTAGGGGATGTCGACAACAGCAAAGAGGGCATAGCCGACAAGGCTTGCAAAGAAGAGCGATACACCGGCGATCTCTCGGCTGACCGGTGAATGGCGCAGGTTATTGAAGCCACGGTAGAAGCGGTGTGGTTTGCCAAGGTGCATATTTAGCTTGTAGAGGCCGAAAGCCATCATCAGTAGCATCACCAGCATCAACGGTAGCTGTGCTATTGATGAGTGAATCGATGAAATAGCACTGCCGGCGGTGAATGATTCCACCAGTGGAGCGATCACCAGCCACAGGAACATGCCCATCACGGCCTGCACGCTGAGGGTGAAAATAACATGTGCATTTTCATGTGAATGCAGCAGCTTGCTCCAGCCCCATGACTTAGTTTCACCGTGTTTCTTGTCGACGACCGGTTCGAACTTTCCCTCGGCATCATCACGTTGATATTTGAGTGGCATCGAGTCGACGCGCGACATGACTCGATGCGTCGTTTTCGTCTGCTGGAAGCGGATGTTCGGATTTGTGATATCTGTGCGTGGAAAACCGGGGATCTCGGTTTTTGCCTGTGTTCGATGCTCTGGAATATTCTCAATTACGCCAAAATCAAGCGCGTTACCCAGGCAGGCTGCAGCGCATGCCGGTTTGAGTCCCACTTCGAGGCGGTCTACGCACATGTTGCACTTGGATACCTGTCCCTTTACAGGATCCAGTTGCGGGGCATTGTAGGGACACACCCATGTACAGTAGCCACATCCGAAACAGATGTCCGGGTCCTGCAATACGGCGCCATACTCGGCGAACTTTGTATAGGCACGCGTCGGACACCCCTTCAGGCAGACCGGGTCGTCACAGTGATTACAGGCCATCGAAATATTGATGCGCTGGTAATCTGGAAAGCTACCACCCTCAACAAAGCCGACCGAACGAAATGCAATATGTGCCGGGTTGTCATTTTTCTCGCTACAGGCTGCCTCACAGGCATGACAGCCGATGCAGTTGTCAGCAGTGAAAAAGAAGCCATGCTGTTTGTAACGGTTCGGATTATCACCAACGGCTTCCTCACCATTAATCTGCAGGCTTTCTTCACGCAGATCGGTATTATCCGCAACGGTGTCGATAGATTTACCGTAACGGTTATGTGATTTCGTCTCTTTATCCCACAGAAACTCGTGCTGTGGTTCATCGCTTCTTACTTTATACATGTCAGAATTTCCGCATTTCCATACTCAGTTTTGCCGCAGCTTTCTGATCCTTGATACGTTCGATACGCACCGCAGACTGTTTGTATGCCGGTTGCCGTGAATGCGGGTCGAGCAGACCTAGCGTCAGGCGGTTGGCGCAGTCATGGAAATGGAATGGCAGAAAGATCATGTTCTTGGCAACCCGCTGTGTCAGTTGTGCCATGACAATGGCATCAGAGCGGCGTGATACAAGGCGAACATATTCACCCGACTTGATGCCAAGATCAGCAGCCGCATCAGGGTTGAGTTCGATAAAGGGGATCGGGCTGTACTTGTTGTTGTTACCAAGTTTTCCGGTCTTGGTGCGACCATGCCAGTGCTCGATCAGGCGCCCGGTATTAAGCCAGAAGGGAAATTTCTCATCAGGCACTTCATTGTTGTCTATGAAGGGCAGGGGGATCAGCTTGGCCTTACCGTCCGGGTATCGAAAGGTTGCATCTTCTGTATAGAGACGCTTCCCGCCTTTTGGCGGTGCTTCACCACGATTGGCCTGCTGATCGGTGTAGGGCCACTGGATGCCGCGGTTGTGCTCGATTTTCTCATGCGTCATACCTGAAATATCGGCAAGACGGCCTTTCGAGAGCTCTCCCATCTCAAGGAAAATATCCGGGGCTGCATCAGGGAAGGTGACTTTTCCTTCCTTGTTAAAGCGTTTAGCGACCTGGTTAAAGATCCACAAGTCGGGTTTGGAGTTTCCGTGTGGCCTGGTGACCGGTTTGACGACATTGACACGACGCTCTGTATTGGTCATGACGCCCTCTTTCTCCGCCCATGTCCCGGCAGGCAGGTAGATGTGTGCATACTGGGCACTTTCAGTGTCCTCGTAGCAGTCCTGCACAACACAGAATTCAAGTTTCTCCATCGCCTTGCGAACGCGTGCCGTATTCGGCAGCGAACTCATCGGGTTGGTAGCAATCAGCCACAGTCCCTTGATCTGGCCGGTCTCAATCGCAGGGTAGATATCAGTCTGGTAGAGGCCGCGCTTCTTCGGAAAGAACTCGGGATCAACATTCCAGAATTTTGCGACATCTTCACGGTCTTGTGGGTTTTCCAGCAGCCTGTAATTTGGCAGCCCTGAGCAAGACGACCACTCGCGCGTTCCCATGGCGTTGCACTGTCCGGTAATGGAGAGACTGGTGCCGCCGGGCTTGCCGATATTGCCGGTAATCAGGGCGAGGTTGTTGATACCAACCACTCCATCAGAGCCATGTGTGCTCTGGTTGATGCCCATGGTCCAGATCTGCATGGCAGCGCCGGCTTTCGCAAACAGGCGTGCTACATTCTGGATAGTGTCCTCGTCGATACCGCAGATTTTCGATGCGGTGACCGGATCATAGTTGGTAACTTCCGCTTCAAGCTCCTCGATGCCATTGGTATTCGCATCGATATAGTCCCTGTCTTCGAGCCCCTCCTTGAGGATGACGTGCATGAGTGCATTCTGCAGTACAACGTCTGTTCCCGGTGTAATGGTGAGATGCATGTCCGCGTTCTGCGCCAGCATGGTGACACGCGGGTCGACCACGATCAGCGGGAAGTCGCGTTTTTCCATCGCCTCCTTGAGACGCCAATAGATGATTGGATGCTGTTCAGGCAGGTTCGAGCCCCAGGCGATGAGGCAGTCGGTATGCTCGAAATCCTCGTAACATCCGGGAGGGCCGTCAGAGCCGAACGAGCGTTTGTAACCGGAGACAGCGGATGACATGCAAAGGGTTGTATTGCCGTCATAGTTGTTGGTGCCGATGAGTCCACGAGTCAACTTGCCGAGTGTGTAGAACTCCTCGGTGAGCATCTGGCCTGTCGAAATAATGGCGACAGAGTCCCTGCCATACTTCTCCTGCACCTCGCGGATGCCATCGTGAACCTTGTCTAGAGCAGTATCCCAGTCAGTTGTTTGCCAGTTTTCGTGGTAGTGATTACGCATCAGTGGCTCTTTACCGCGGCCTGCCGATTCAAACAGCTCGTGTTCGAACAGCCCTTTGAGGCACAATTTTCCACGGTTGACATCAGCGCCGCCAACACCGCGGGAAGCTACCGGTGTGCCTGCCTGGTCGAGACCAACCTCAATTGAACAGCCTGTCGAGCAGTAGCCGCAAGTGGCGTACTTCCACTCGACGACACCCTTGTCTGCCATCTTGACAGGATTCTTCTTTCCTCTACCAAAGAGCATGAGATTACCCTGGGCTGCGCAGATAGACTGTTTCGTTTTCTATCTTGGTCTCGTAGGTGTTGGTGCACCCCGAGTCCGCACCAAGTGCTTCACCGCTGGCAAGATCGATTTTCCAGTTATGCAGCGGGCAGGTGACACTGGTGCCGTGCACGATTCCCTGCGAAAGAGGCCCATTCTTGTGCGGGCAGGCATCCCTGATGGCAAAGACCTGGTCATCGCTGGTACGAAAGATTGCGATATCGACACTATCAGTCCTGACGATTCGTGAACCGAGTTTCGGGATATCGTTGAGTTTTGTAATTGCTGTCCAGTCATTCATTATTCTGTTCTCAAATATCTTTGCTTAGCCAGCCAACTTGATTGGCGTGAATTCTTCAGTGTTGTTGCCATCAGCGACATTCTTCCAGGGGTCCTTCTGAGGCTCCACCTGGGATATTTTGAAGCGCTCGTAAAGTGCTTTACGTTGTTCTGCATCGTCAACAACCGCTTCCTTGACCTTTGCAAGACCGACACGTTCAACCCAGGGGGCAGTGCGCTCCAGGTAGTGAGCATCTTCACGATAGAGTTGGCAGAAGGCTCCACAGTACTCAAGCACTTCCTCTTCAGTTTCAACCTTGCAGAGCAGATCGGTAACACGCACCTTGATACCTCCGTTACCACCGATATGGAGTTCATATCCCGAATCAACGCAGACAACTCCGAAGTCCTTGATCGTGGCCTCGGCACAGTTGCGCGGACAGCCGGAGACAGCCAGTTTGAACTTATGAGGCATCCATGAGCCCCAGGTGAGTTCTTCGAGTTTGACACCCAGCCCGGTTGAGTTCTGTGTGCCGAAACGGCACCAGGTATCACCGACACAGGTTTTTACTGTTCGCATTGCCTTGCCATAAGCGTGGCCGGAGACAAAACCTGCATCCGTCAGGTCCTTCCACATATCCGGCAGGTTCTCCTTTTTGACGCCGAACATATCGATTCGCTGACCGCCGGTCACTTTCATCTCCGGCACCTCGTATTTGTCTGCAACGTCTGCAATTGTGCGCAGGTCTGAAGGCGTGCAGAGGCCACCGAACATGCGAGGTACAACCGAGTAGGTGCCGTCTTTCTGGATGTTGCCGTGAGCACGCTCGTTAATGAAACGTGACTGCGGGTCATCCTGGTAATCAATTGGCCATGAGCTCAGCAGGTAATAGTTCAGGGCATTTCGACAGGCCGGACAGCCATCGGGTGTTGTCCAGCCAAAATAACTGCGAACAGCATCCATGGTTTTCAATTCCTGCTCAAAGATGCCCTTGCGTACCTCCTCGTGCGTATGACTGGTACAGCCACACATGGGTTTTTTGCTGGGTGCTTCCTCGTAATCTCCGCCGACTGTATGCGCAAGCAGGGACTCAACCAGACCGGTACAGGAACCACAGGAGGCTGATGCCTTGGTATGTGAACGAACATCATCCAATGTGAAGAGTTTGTCGTCGGTAATTGCCTTGACAATATTGCCCTTGCAGACGCCGTTACAGCCACAGATTTCGGCATCATCCGGCATCGCGGCAACACGTGTCTCTTCGCCATGACCGGAGTCACCCAGGTGTGCCTGGCCAAACAGGATGGTGTTACGGAATGCCGATATATCAGTGCCTTCCTTCATCAACTGGAAGTACCAGGTGCCGTCGACCGTGTCACCGTAGAGGACACTGCCGAGGATGCGGTTGTCCTTGACGATCAGTTTCTTGTAGGTGCCGGTGGCCTTGTCCTGAAATACCAGTTCGTCGGTTGTCTCATCACCGGTAAAATCGCCTGCCGAGAAAAGATCAATGCCTGTCACTTTTAACTTGGTTGATGTGACAGTGCCCTCGTAGCGACCAATGCCGTACTCGGCGAGATGATTAGCTGCTACTTTGGCCTGTTCAAACAGGGGTGCAACCAGTCCATAGGTCGTGCCACGATGCTGAACACACTCGCCAACTGCATAGATGTTCGGATCAAAAGTCTGCATGGTGTCATTGACGACGATGCCACGCTCACAATGGAGACCGGACTCCTGCGCCAGTGTGAAGTTGGGCTTGATACCGACGGCCATGACGACCAGGTCAGTATCGATCTCTTCACCATTCTTGAAACGAAGGCCAGTGACACGCTCTTCACCGAGGATTTCGTCCGTGACATGTTCCAGCAGGAAATTCATGCCGCGCTCTTCAAGTGATTTTTTCAGCATTGCAGCTGCTGGCTTGTCGAGCTGGCGCTCCATGAGGGAATCCATCAGGTGAACTACCGTGACGTCCATGCCCTGTTTCATGAGGCCATTTGCAGCCTCAAGGCCAAGCAGGCCACCACCGATCACGACGGCTTTTTTGAACTGTTGTGAGGCCTCGACCATAGTGTCGACATCGACAATATCACGAAAACCGATCACACCATATTTATCGGCGCCCGGTAGTGGCAGCATGAATGACGTGGAGCCCGTTGCAATGATCAGTCTGTCATAGGGAACGCGTGTGCCATCGGAGCCGACGACATCGCGATTAACCCGATCAATCTCGGTCGCCTCGATACCTTTCAGTAAGCCAATGCCATTATCTTTGTACCACTGCTCATCATTGAGCATGATCTCGTCAATGGTTTTTTCATTGGCGAGTACGGGGGAGAGCATGATGCGGTTGTAGTTACCGTATGGCTCCTCACCGAAAACAGTGATGTTGTACTTTTCCGGTGCCAGTTTCAGTAACTCTTCGATTGTGCGCATGCCAGCCATGCCGTTACCGATTAATACGAGATTCTCTTTCATTTGGTCGTATGCTCCTCAATATGTGAGGCCTAAGCCTGCTTTTTCATTTGTATATGCAGCATCCATGCCAACATCTATTAACAGGGGGCTTATAACGAAGTAACCTTATGACCCATGTATAAGCGCACAATATTAGTGCGAGCTAATTTGCGCTTGCATAAAAGTTGGTGCGTCAAGTGCTACAAAACGAGTGCACCACCATGTGGCAAGGGGGCTGCGGGCGATGCACCGAATGGAGATGACACACCAAATTTCCTGATCGACCGGAATAACACGTTGAAGATCATTGATTTTGGATCAGCCCGGATTGCCGGCCTGGCCGAAATCAAGACGCCAGTTGAGCATGCACATATCCTTGGCACTGCGAACTATTCTGCACCTGAATATTTCAAGGGCGAAAGCGGGACTAATCGTTCCGATATTTTTTCACTGGGAGTTATTGCTTACGAAATGCTGACCGGAAAACTGCCATACGGGGAGGTCACTCCACAGTTTGCAGATAAGAAGCGCTTCAACTGTACACCGGCCAGTGAGCACAACAGTTCCGTGCCTGAGTGGATTGATAATGCAATCAGGAAAGCAGTTGATCCCAATCCGGCAAAGAGCTACACACTTCTGTCTGAATTTGTCAGCGATCTTACCAAGCCGAACCAGCGCCTGATCAAAAAAGAGGCCCAGCCCCTTATGCAGCGAAACCCCCTGAAGTTTTGGCAGGTCGTCGCAGTGCTGGAGTTTTTGTTGATACTGCTCCTGTTTGTTAAAACCATGAGGGCCAAGGGAGTGAGAGTCTATATTTGAGTATGAACCAGATAAGAAAAAAGGCCCGCAGATCAAATCTGTGGGCCTTTTTAATATGGCTCCCCGGGACAGGCTCGAACTGCCGACCTAGTGATTAACAGAACCCGATACAGTCGCAGACGGTACCAGTAAGTTGAAGAATTTTGATTGGTTTTCCGATGCGGTCATGGCGGTTAGACATAAACGAACCTATATCGAACTTTCGATTTTGATTTCTACCGAGGTATTTTGAAAAACAGAACAAGAACAACGACTTGCTTTTTTCTCCACACGAACCGAAAAGCGAACATTGAGCGATCTGCGCGGCAGCCGGGAATTGCCCCCGTCTGCTCCAGTGTGACGCGATCCGTACCACTCCATGATCACCCCTAAGCCAGACGCCGAATGTCCTGGAGAGTGGCGGAGGTGGACCATGAAGCATCCTTGCTTCTGATCCTGTGTGCAGTTTTCAGGTGTCGCCGTTCATGGCATCCTGAATCACATCCGAGGCATGATTCGATATCGATTGCAGGGTGTCACTTGAGTATTTTGCATACCGGCGGGTACTGACATTCGACTTGTGTCCAAGCAGTGTACCGATAGCATAGAGCGAAGTCGTTCCATCATTGGCGACCATTGCTGCGAAGCTGTGGCGCGCATCATGAAGCCGGAAGTGGGGCAGGCCTGCTTTCAATCTCAATCTTTGCCAGACTTTCTGGATCGTGGTGTATCGCTTACCGGTTTTGGCATTGACCCACAGGGTTTCATGCTGACCCTCGGTCTCAAGCTGTTCAAGAATACCCATCGCGGTGTCATTGAGGGGTACTACTCTCGAACGCTTTGACTTCGCATTTGTGGCAGGAATGGTCCATTGGCGCTTATTCCTGTCGATATGCTCCCAACGGGCCTTTAGCGCCTCATTAAGCCTGGCCCCTGTTGAAAGCAACCAAAGCACAATCTGGCAGACGGGTCGATTCTCATCACTCATCAAGACATCTACAAGGCGCTTCAGTTCTTCCTTGCTGAGGTGATTTTCCACCGCGTTGTCGGGATTGAACAACTTCAGGCCTTTTCCTGGTGACTTCTCGATGTACTCCCATTGCTCAGCCAAAGACATGGAGTGCTTGAGGAGCCTCAAATACAAATCGGCAGTCGCCTCTGACAATTCCTCCTTGATCAGGTCTGCCTGGAATTTCTGCAAGTCATGGCGGGAGATGCTTGATAACAAGCGTGATCCAAACCTTGCCTTGATGCGCAGGTTGTAGAACTGAATGTCCTTGCCGATGGATCGTTTGAAAGGGCGCTTGTAGGTCACATACTCCTCAAACAGATCGGAATACGTCATCTGCTGCTTGCGTTTCTGCTCCCGCTCTTCCGTTAAATTTCCGGTGGCAATCTCTCTGCGCAATGTCAAAGCTCTTGAACGTGCCTCTGCCAGGATAATATCGGTCACGCGTGCAATCCGTGTATGTTTCGTCTTGCCGTGCTGCTTCCAGCGCAGGTAGTACGAAGAATTTGCGGATGCACTTGAGGTCACGAGTACATAGAGCCCGGGCACCTCCTTTGCATCGCAGTATTCAATTTTTCTTTTACCAACAGGACAAGTTAAGCCTTGATCGATCATGTCCTGGGTCAGGTCTATCTTCATATTGTTCTCCTTTCAGGAAATTGAAGTGGTAAAGGTGGATTTTTTATCGGGCCTGGGGCTGTCGAAAATATCGCTCTCCGGCCAGATAAGAATCACGGTATGTCTACCGGTTGCAGGACCCCGGCCCACCCCGAAAAACCCACTTTCCCCACTTGGGGTCGAATGCGGTCTGTCGGGATAGGTACGGAGACACTTGCTGTCACTTAGAAGTCAAAATCATCTACGTCGGTATCAGAATCGCCTGTGTTGGCCTGTGGCGCGTTGTATCGAGTCTGTTCAGGCTCCTCCTTCATGCGGACACCACGGAACACCTCATAGCCGTTCAGGGTGCTGTGCGTGATACCCAAACCGATATTGTGCTCAAGCAGTTCCCTGACCTTGCCTTTGGCAAATGGCTTGCGCCCATTCTCCTTGCACCAGTCGCTATAATCGCTATAGAGGTCTGAACGTTTAACGTAAAGTGACATGTCGCCGAGTTCACACTCTTCATGAATGAACTCCTCAAGAGAGTTGGCCGTGTGACGCCATTTGGCCATCAAACGGTCATGGGCAATCGAACCGGAGTAGGCTTGTCGATCCAGCAAACGCATCGCTCCCTGAAGCGCCCAGTGTGCGATACCGGGCATCTCACTCTTGATGATGTTATCTGCCAGGGATGGGTCAATCGGAAGGCCAGATCGCAATCTGCTGTTAGGGAACTCAATGATCAGCCATCGGGTATAAAAAGCCTCACTGTGATCACGTGTGTTGATCAGGTGATTCGACATGAACAGGTGGCCCGCTTCATTCTTAAACGTAATCGTACGATGATTTGGATGCCTGCCGGTGAGCAAGTCACCACCCGTCACGGTTTTGAATGCCGCCGATGGAATCGAGTCCTGTTCAGTTAATTCACCGACCACATTGAGACGCGAACCCGCAAGAGAGGCCAGGTAATATTCCTTTCCCCAGTTGAATGGAGAGATTGCCGTGACATATTCCTTCGGGACCAGTTCACGTATGCATCGTTCGAGTGTACCCTTGCCGGCACGACCAAATGGATCATAGAAAATTATGGCCTTCTGATACCGGTGGGCAATGCCAAGCATCAATGCACCGACAACTTCTTGAAGCAGAGTGATTTGCTGATCTTTCTCATTTGGAACATCGGACTGAAATGTCTCATCGAGAAATTCGTCAAACTGGGGTGTCGGAATTTCTGTGGGTGTGAAGTCGATCTGGACACGTTGGCGATGATCGGCTGTCAGTAGCTGGGTTACGACCTGACCATCTTGTATGCTGATGAAGCCGTCAGGGCATGCCAGACCAACAGGGGCATTATCGAAGAACTCAGGATCTGCAGTCAGCGTAATGGCATGCTCAGCGATATTCTTGTAATCATTGGTCCGATCGCAGTTTTTGCGACCGTCGAACCTTTCTGCAGCCCGACGTGCAAGATGATCCACAGTGATCGGTTTCCACATTCCCGAGATGGGATCGAACGCATACAGTTGTCCGTTATGGCTGACAGGTGCATGGCCATCGAATGTCTGTGATTGAATCAGTGCACTGGCAAAAGCATGATGGGTACTAGGTAGCTCAGTTTGCTGAAGAAATTGTTCGACTTCATGGTCAATGGCCAAAACGGAGATTGCCTTGTTTGCCTTTTTGAACTTGGCACGACAATTTTGATAATTCGCCATGCTGAGTTGACGCAGTGTGGCCATTGAACCGATGACCGGGCCCTCGAATACCACAACACTGTCATCAGGTGCCTTGTCCAGAGCGCGTTCAATGGTCTGAAGGGCTGTATCGATCAAGTCTTGATTTGTAGGTACATCATCAGTGTCACTTTCAACTGCTGTGGATGTAGTTCCTTCGACTTCACCAGGTTCTGAAGCGGGGATACTGATCGGTGAATCGATCGCGTCCTTCTTCTCTGATGCTTGCGTATCGGGGAGATTATCTTGTGATGACTTGTCGGTTACAGTGATGTCCGTGTCAGACGGTTGCTCAGTCGCCTGAGTTTCTTCAATTTTGATATTTGCTGCTGATGCAGCGGAATTTTTTTCAGGAAGCATTGTACGTATTCCATGCTAGTGCACCGGGGTGCGTTAACACTTTTGGAATCCGTCGAGATAGGGGTAACGGATGAGGGCTATCAATAGTGAGCTGAGATTTCAGCTGCTGCCAATTATTATGTTTATCAAATGCAATGTCAATTAAATGCGGAAAATGATTCCAGATTTCTTTTCGCTATATGCATTACAGGGATTGGTGGGCATGCCGATTGCTTGGAGACAAGACGTTGATGACTTATTCTGGTCATTTGTGACAGACACAGGCGACAGTGATGATGTTCGGAAAAAATTGGTCCATACTGATCTCTAGGTGCCGGTGTAGAGAATGAAATGCGAAGGGTGTAGGTTTACAGAAAGACTGCCCATCCCCCCATTGAAAAACCCACTTTTACCACCTAGAAGTGTGCGGCAGTGGATAAAGTGGGAAAAAGTCAGGGGGTGGGGGTGTAGGTGCAGGGGATCAATCGGTCACGCGTGATATATCTGATTTCAGGATTCTCCATCGCAGGCGAATTACCAGGTCAATATATCTTTTAAGATGTCAATGTACTCATCTTTCTTTTCTATCGCTGTCTTTTGTAGTTCGCCTACAGTCGGAACAGTGTAGCCACAAACTGTCTTTTTATCGTCATTATTAGTAGCAAGGCCAAGATCATTCATCAGGTTATTTACGTCTTTTACCGTTTCACATCCTGCGTTAATGTCAGCAAGGGTCACAGTGGCGATAGTGGCGATGCCAATCCAAGGAATGACTTCAAAAGGTACTGATGAGACATTCAACGCCGCATTGCGTGCAGTGCGTTTTGCAATTTTATTTGCAGTATGTTCGATTCTTTCGGTTTGCACACGTTTCGATTCAATGATCTTCTCGTTGTCCTTAACAAGGGATTTGTATTTTCCATCCAAAATTTTATTTTGACGACGCTCAAATTCAGCCTGCTTCTCAAATGATCTTGTGGTTTTTGCCAACGTGTAATTGTCGTCTACTAGAATGTCGTTATCTTTTATAACTTTTCTGTATCGTGAGGTGGGCGTGTCTTTCAGTGTCTTCGTATAAGGGGTTGTTTCCAGCAATCCATAGAGTGCCGCATGGAAAGAATAATTGGTCAGGGAAAGGATGTTTGAGAGGAGTAGAAGCACCAATACTATTGAAAGCATGGCAGTGCGAGTGAGAATGGCCGATGCGCTTTTGATGAGGATTTTAATCACGAAGAGTTTCCCTGAAGTTATTGCCAATATTACAAGGATAGTGAAGTGTTATGAGAGAAGTTTCAACAGATTATATCCCTGTGTGCCAAGGCATATTTACCAATAAAGAGGATGTGAAAGGCCTTCCATGGCAAATCAGTTTCACTGTTCTTACGATCTGTTGCAGTAGTAATTGTGAATGCCTGTGAGTGGAGATAGAAAAAGAAAAGAAAAAGTATTGGGGCAACATTGCGTCACCCCGGAATATTGCAGACGTAAGAAAGCCTCCGACGTGAATCGGCTTTGATGTCTGTCTTGATTTATTGCTTGGAAGGAAGGACTGGGAGGGAGTGGGAGGAAGTACTAGTGCGCTAGTAGTGAGAAGAGTAGGGATTATCGACATGCATTCCCCATGTTTCATCGAAATCATATCCCGCCATGAGTTTTGCTTGATCGTTCACTGCGTCTGTGAATTCATCGTCAGGCAGGTTCCAGGCGGAAAGCAGTTCAAGCGCATCGGAAAGGTAGTCTTGATAGTTCATGGAATGATCCTCTTTTTGAATTTCAGGTAGTAGTAGCCCCATGCCAGAAGCACTGTGATGCTGAGCATGAGAATGGGATTGAGGTAAGTGAGAGCCGTAAAGCCAAGCAAGCCGTACAGACGTGTCACAGGAAAAAGAAGGAGTGCAATTGCCGAAAACAAGAGCGTTGCTGTGATCATGGTTTCTCCGAAAAGATGAAAAGTGTTGGAAATGATTGAGTTACTGAGGGGCGAAATAGGATCGCCATTGTTCAGTGCAGAAAGGACGTATAGAAAAAGTTGAGTGTTTTCTTGGGATTTGTGGAAGGGCGCTTCGTGTTACTCGGTTACGAGATATTTCTCAGACGGTTTTGGCGGTTTTCTTCCTGGATACTGCAGCCTTCTTCTTCATGGGAGCTTTTTTCCTGACGGTCTTGGGCTTCGTCTTGGATGACATCAGCTTTTGCATCTTGCCCAGAAAGGGCTTGGGATCGGCCAGTTCGTGACATCGCTGTTTTCCCTTGATGGGTTGTACCAGCTTCTCGTTCTTGAGCGCCGCAAGCAGGAAGGAGGGTGTATTGACACTTTGGCGTTTGAACAGCTTGAAGAAGGCGATTGAGGTGATCGGTTCGGCAGCATTCTTGAGTGCTTCATTGACCAAATCGAGCGAGACCCATTCTTTCGAGAAGAAGCCGTTGCCGGTGTTGTTGTAAATCCGAACATAGACTTTCTGTTCTTCGTCACAGCCGAGATGGTAGGTGAGGGTGGATTTGCCTGAAAGGGAAGGGCATTTGAAGGTTTTGAGATTTTTGATTGAATCGGGCATGGATTTTCTCCTGTGTGTAATCAAATAAGATACCCAGGTCTCCGCGTTAAGGATCATGGATCAAGGTGTTCCTCCAACATGGAACGTGCCTCTGGTGTGAGCCATTCCTCGTCCGGTATGACGAAGACCAATCCAAAATCATTATTGGCTAGGTAGATCGCCTGGAAGAAGCCGTCTCGAAGCAGAATGCCCTCCCACGGTATGTTGAGGAGGGTCCACTCGCCGTCCGGCCAGATGTCCGTCAGAGGGTTTTCGAGATCGCCTTCCTGGATGAGGACAATCCAGCCGTATGCCTCGTGGTCGTAGATGCCCTCGGGTGAGGTCAGCGGGGTGATGAGACGGGAGATGAGGTCTTGGATAGTGAGATGGGCGGGGTCGGTGGGAGAGAGTTGAGAGATGTCTGAGGGGTGCTTGAATTGCAGCATATTGGTGGTGCTCCTGTGTGGTTGTGACAAAAGAAAACCCGCCGAGGATGATCCAAGGCGGGTGTGGGGTGGGAATTCTGTTTTGTGTGGGTTACACGAAAGTCCTGCTGATGTTTATTATGGGAGGAGAAATGAGACTCTGGATCAGCGGGCTGTCATCAAGTCCCGCACCATGACACAGAGAAAAGTACAAAACCTGCGATTAGCAGGCTAAACTGGAGCGGCTATGAGCAGAAAAGTATCTCTTAGAAATTAGCTCAAGTGGTCCCATATGCTTTGACGACCTACACCTGGGTGTAGTTTTGCAGGTGTCACCGTTCATGGCATCCTGAATCACGTCTGAGGCATGATTTGATATCGATTGCAGTGTGCCCCTTCTTTTAATTTTATAGTAAACGCTTCAAAATGTGGCAGTATAGAATTCATCAGAATGTCAATGAAGCAGCTGTAAAGCTATCAGTAAGGAGTATTTAATGTATCTACCTTTCAATTCAGTTGATGAGTTGCTTGAGACTCTGCACAGAAAACATCCTGATACTTCTAACTGGTTGTTATATGTATCGGAAAAGCATGCTGACAAGATGCCCGAGTTACTGTCGGCTGCAACAGCCAGGGGGTTCTTTCTCTATGGAGGTATTTTCCCTGGTCTTATTCAGGGAGCACGGTCCAAGGATAAAGGGGCGATTGCGATTCCCTTGCCGGAGCAAGCGGCGGTGGTTACTGCAACACTGACCGAGGATTCATGTAACTGGCAGGAAGAGTTCCTGACATATAATATTGATATCTTCAGAAGTGCTCTCGTTTTTGTCGACTGCCTGGCACCGAATGTGAACGGTTTTCTTGATGATATCTATAGTCATTTCGGTATGCAGATCAATTATGCAGGTGCAGGAGCCGGATACCATGACTTGCGAGTTGAGCAGTCGATATTTGCTGGTGAAGGAATGATTCCATCTGGCGGACTCGTAGTACTATTACCGGATAAAACTAATAACAGGGTCAAGCATGGGTGGAGTCGCGTGGCAGGTCCATTTATTGCAACGCAAACAAATGGAAACATGATCAGTGAGTTGAACTGGGAGTCAGCAGGGAGCTTTTACAGAAACGAAGTTGAGAAGCTCGCACCTGAGTTAAAAGACAAGCCGGTATTTCCCTACATCAATTCCAGGTATCCGATCACTATTGGCAAGCAGGCTGCTGAAGATGTTGTCAGGGTCCCTATCGATATTAACCCTGCAGATGATATTGTTTTCTTGTCACAGGTGGCTGAGAATTCTGCCATCTATATTTCTGAAGGCGATAAATTCACCCTGATTGATGCGGCGCGGCAGGCAACTGCTGAGTGTAGCGACACTTCCGGGGTGACCAGTTGCTTTGTTTCTGACTGCTTTTCAAGAGCACTAATGCTCGGAGATGACCTGGAGAATGAATTGAATGCTGTTGACGAGGTGTTGAATAGTTTTACAGACACACAGGCTGAAGGTGTGCTTGCAATTGGTGAAATATGTGGGAATAAGAGCGCAAAGCTTGAGTTTTACAATAAGACATTTGTTATTTCTCTGGCTTACTCTTAGCCCGCCATGACGAGAACCAGCATATGAATCGCGTTATTCCATCCGAGAGCCTGACGGAAGAGTTACTCCGTCTCTATGAGCTGGCATTGTCTACAGGGCAGTCAGTGGGACCGGATGACACATCAAAACGTTTCTTGAGTGTATTGATGTCGCGTTACAATCTGACAAGCGCTTCAGTCTGGTGGATGAATCCTGACGCACAGGGGTTTTATTTGCTGTCATCTGTGCCAAAAGTCCAATCTGTAACAGCAACAAGAGATGTTGAAAAGGTCATCCTGGATTTGTCTATTAAACTGAATCCGCTTGTAATTTCACCCGGATCACCAGGGCATGCTGAGTTAAGCAGTTGTTACAATGTAACGGATCAATTTTTTGCCGTATATCCACTGTCTCATAATGGCGTGCTGGTTATGAGCACTGCGATTGAGGATCTATTTCAAGAAAGACTGTTTAATAGTCTGAGGCCAGTACTAAGAACACTTGAAAGTTCCATCATGGGTGAAATAGATCATGAAAAACTCGTTCAGTCGGAAAGCGAGCTCAGTCATCAAAAGGGTTTCCTGAAGACGTTGGTGCAGACACTACCGGACCTGGTCTGGTTAAAAGATCCTGACGGGGTTTACCTCGCTTGCAATCAACGTTTTGAAGAGTTCTTTGGGGCAACCGAGGCTGAGATTGTCGGCAAGACAGACTATGATTTTCTTGATCCGGAGCTTGTCGATTTCTTCCGGGAATATGATAGAAAAGCCATGATGAAAGGTGCGCCTTCTGTCAATGAAGAGAAGATAACCTTTGCGAGTGATGGTCACGAAGAGCTTCTCGAAACCACCAAGACACCAATGTTTGACATGGATGGCAAACTGATTGGTGTTCTCGGCATTGGTCATAATATTACTGAGCATCGAAAGTCACAGGAGATAATCCAGCAGAGTGAGTTGAAATTTAGAAGCCTTGTTCAAACCATGTCCGAGGGCGTGGCGTTGCACGAAATGGTCTATGACTCGCAGGGGCATGCAATAGATTACCGGATTCTCGATGTCAATACTGCTTTTGAGCAACTGATCGGAATACGTGCTGATACAGCAGCAGGACAATTGGCAAGTGAATTATATGACATTACCCCACCGCCATATTTAAATGAATATACCAATGTGGTGAGTACAGGTGAATCGCTCCAGTTTGAAACCTATTATCCACCTCTGCAACGTTTCTTTGACATCTCTGCCTTTAGCCCCGGACCGGGGCAGTTTGCCACGGTGTTTCTTGATATTACTGAGCGCAAGCAGTCGGAGGATGCACTGAGAGCAAGCGAGAAAGAATTCCGGCAACTTGTTCAAAATCTACAAGCCGGCGTGGTCGTACATGGGCCCGATTCTCAAATCCTTCTTGCTAACGAGCAGGCATCGATTATTCTGGGCCTGTCAGTCGAGCAGATGAAGGGGAAGGTCGCCATCGACCCGGTCTGGAATTTCGTTCGTGAAGACGGAACAGTTATGCCGTTGGAAGAATACCCCGTGCAGCGTGTTCTCGACACGCACCAGCCGATCCGCGGTCTCATGATAGGCGTTGATCATCCTGCCAGAAAAGATCGCGTCTGGGTCCTGGTGAGTGCATTCCCTGAATTGGATGCCGATGGGCAATTGCTCCACGCCATTATCACCTTCACTGACATCACGGCACAGAAACTGGCAGATCAAAATCTTCGCAAGCTTTCGCAGGCAGTGGAGCAGAGTCCGGAGAGTATCGTGATCACCAACCTGGATACAGAAATTGAGTACGTGAACGAGGCCTTTATCAAGGCAGCCGGCTATAGTCGTGAAGAGGCGATTGGTCAGAATCCCCGTATCCTTAATTCAGGTAAGACACTTCAAAAGACTTAC
Organism: Solemya velum gill symbiont; assembly: GCF_002020255.1. Taxonomy (NCBI): domain Bacteria; kingdom Pseudomonadati; phylum Pseudomonadota; class Gammaproteobacteria; species Solemya velum gill symbiont. The sequence goes on from NZ_MPQG01000017.1 coordinate 38,493, forward strand.
ACTGAGATGTGGGGGAAATTGACACAAGGCGAATCATGGAGTGGTGAATTTATCAATCAGCGCAAGGATGGCAGCGAGTATATTGAGTTCGCTATTATCTCCCCTCTTCGCCAGCCTGGTGGGTCGATTACACACTACGTGGCGGTGAAAGAGGACATTACAGAGAAAAAACGACTGGTCAAGGAGCTAGAAGATCACCGCCACCATCTTGAGGATTTGGTTGAAATTCGCACCAGGGCTCTTGCTATCGCAAGGCAGCAGGCTGATGCAGCAAACGAGGCAAAATCTGCTTTCATAGCGAATACGAGTCATGAAATCAGGACACCGATGAATGCCATCATCGGCATGACACATTTGGCACTGAACACCGAGCTGGATGATGTGCAAGCAAATTACATCAGCAAGGCACACAGCTCAGCAAATGCGTTGCTTTCTCTTCTGAATGATATTCTTGATTTATCCAAGATTGAAGCAGACAAGCTTGAGTTGGAGCGTGTGGATTTCAATATCAGGGAGGTTCTCAACAGTAACCTCAGCATTATTAAAACCAGCGCTGTTGAGCGTGGGATTTCCCTGTCAACTGACATTGCTTCAGACATTCCAGAGCATCTACTTGGTGATCCCTCCCGTCTTGGTCAAGTGTTGCTGAATCTTTTAAGCAACGCACTCAAGTTTAGCTCGGAAGGAGACGAGGTCTCAGTGACTGTGTCACTACAGGAGAAAAATGAGCAGGACTACGTATTGAATTTCAGTGTTAAAGATACCGGGATCGGCATCTCGTCTAAAGAGCAGAAGAAACTGTTTCAGCCATTCAGTCAGGCGGACAGTTCAACAACACGCAAATATGGCGGTACTGGTCTCGGTTTGATTATCTCAAAGAAGATTGTAGAGGCCATGGGTGGAGAGATCGGGATCGAAAGTGAACCTGGTGTGGGCAGCAATTTCCACTTTTTTGTCCGCCTCGACAAGCAACTAGAGGATAGTAAAACTGAAAAAGGTCTCTCCAGAAAGGCTGTCATAGATGTTGCTGATGCGAGAGAGAAGTTGAAGGGTGCGAGACTACTGCTGGTAGAGGACAATGAGGTCAACCAGGAACTTGCAAGTATCATTCTTTCTATGAATGGTATTGATACTGAAGTGGCGTCTAATGGTCAGGAAGCACTGAAGATATTGGCAAGAGAAAGTTTCGATGGCGTCCTGATGGATTGTCAGATGCCGGTTATGGATGGCTATGAGGCAACACGCAGAATACGCGCACAGGAACAGTTTCGCGATCTTCCCGTGATTGCCCAGACAGCAAATGCAATGAAGGGTGACAAAGAGAAAACTCTTGATGCGGGCATGAATGATAACATAACGAAACCCATAACTCCTGACGCCATGCTCATTACCTTGGCAAAATGGATTAAACCGGTAAGGAACGGTAGTAATCAGTAGAAGATTAAACGCTCTGTTAAACCAGGGTCAAAGGATTATGAGCCTGAGTCAGGCAAAGAAAAAAGGCCCGCAGATCAAATCTGTGGGCCTTTTTAATATGGCTCCCCGGGACAGGCTCGAACTGCCGACCTAGTGATTAACAGTCACCCGCTCTACCGACTGAGCTACCGGGGAAAGAGCGCGATATAATAAGGACTCTTGTTCGCCCGGTCAACATAAATTCTCCTCTGAAAGCGAATTATTACCCGCCGGTTTGTCGGTTTTCCCTCTTTTCCGGGAAATCGGGCGCCTATGACTAATTGATTATCATCATTGACCAGAGGCTCAGTCTGGGATAGATTCCGGCTCAGGAAAGAAATTGAATGCCTTGCGGGAGCGATTTTTCGCGCCTGCAGGGCAATATTTATCTTATTAAAGTAAAGAAATACTCAGGTCTATTAAGGAGCCTTGTTATGAAAAATATCGTACTTACCTCTGCACTGATCGCTTCAGCCATGATTGCTGCCCCTACTTTCGCTGCCCCGGCTAAACTGGCTGTTTGTGCCGCTTGTCACGGTCAGGATGGTAATAGCCCGATTCCTGGCTATCCTACCCTTGCTGGAAAGGATAAGGCCTATCTTGTAGAGCAGCTGAATGCTTTCAAGAACGATACGCGTGCCGATGCTGTTATCCCTAACAATATGAATAACCAGGCTAAAGCCCTGTCTGACGCGGACATTGATGAACTGTCAGCTCATTTCTCAGCCCAGGCGCCGAAGTAATCAAGTAATCTACTACCTCGACAGCCTGTTATTCAGGCTTGAAATGAGGTAGAATTCGCACGTTTTTTCCGGTGTGGGCACCTATTTGGTGCCCGCATTGTTTCAATTCCGGATTATTTTTCCAAAACAAATTTTGTAAGGTAAGGCAATGAAAACTTGGATGATTCTGCTGTCTGCAGTGACAGCATTGGTTTCTGTGGAGTCTTTTGCGGCGGATGCGGCTGCAGGTAAGGCAAAAACAGCAGTATGTGCCGGCTGTCACATGGCAGATGGTAACAGCGTTAACCCTGACTGGCCTAGCCTGGCTGGACAGCATGCGGATTACATCGCCAAGCAGCTGGCGGACTTCAAGGCCGGTGTTCGTACCGATCCCATGATGGCTCCCATGGTTGCGGCTCTGAGCGAGGAAGATATGGCTGATATCGCAGCCTATTTCGAAAGCCAGACAGCGAAGGGCGGTGAAGCCGATCCCGTACTGGTTGAAGCTGGTAAGGCTATGTATGTATCAGGTAACGCCTCTACAGGTGTTGCTGCCTGTGCTGCATGCCATGGTCCAACTGGTTCTGGTAACCCGGCTGCCAAGTTCCCCAGCCTGCAGGGACAGCACGCCAAGTACACTGCCAAGCAGCTGCGTGATTTCCGTTCCGGTGCACGTGGTAACGATGCCGGCAAAATGATGCAGGATGTTGCTGCATCAATGACAGATGCCGAAATCGAGGCTGTTGCCTCATATGTTCAGGGACTGCGTTAATTGTTAACCGCAGTTTTCTGTAACTGAAAAAGGGCAGCCAATGGCTGCCCTTTTTTGTTGTTTCCTGCGAGGTAAGGAATGGTTCCGGCCGGTGCGAAAAATGCCTATTCCAGAAACGAGAGAATTTCGCTCTCGATATTCTCCTTGTCGATCACTGCACCCTGCGCAATGGGCTTGTCGAAGAGCTCACTGATCAATGCAGGAATCGGTGTGTCTGCGACTTCCGAAATCGATTTCAGCGCGTCGATATCGTGGGTGTCGACTTCTCCGGTCAAAGCGTTTGCTATTGTCGGTGAGAACTTGGTCCACTCTGCGGTAGAGTAGACAATCGATTTGAGAGCTTTCTCTCTGCAGCTGTCGTGTGACTTGAAGCAGGTGGCCGTGTGTGGATCCATCAGGTAGCCGTTATCGAACGCCTGCTTGATGTAGCGGTTGACCTCTTTATCATTACAGTAATCAGCACAGAAAATCGACTGCAGCCTGGCAGTCTCTTCTGTTGTGAGCTCGTAGTATTTATCGTTATCGAGTGACAGCATCAACTCTTTTGTGCGCTCTGCTCCATAGAGATCATAGAAGATGCGCTCAACGTTTGATGACTTGAGAATATCCATTGCCGGTGAAGACGTAGCTATCACGGAACGTTCGCGCAGATCATACTTACCCGTATTGATGAGTTCAGTCAGAACATTGTTGCTGTTTGAGGAGATGAGGATCTTCATCACCGGCAGCCCCATTTTCATCGTATAGTATCCGCCCAGTGCATTACCGAAATTTCCGCTTGGCACGTTGAGATAGATCTTTTCTCCAAGCTCGATTGCACCCTGGCGAACCAGTTCGAGGTAACTGTGGATATGGTAGATCTGCTGGAAAATGATACGCCCGAAGTTGACCGAGTTGGCCGCCGACAGGTGGGTTTGCTTCTCCTTTAGCTTCGCACGGAAGGTCTCTGAGGAAAGCAGTGATTTTAGTGCTGACTGGGCATCATCAAAGTCTCCATGAATGCCGATAACCTTGAGATTGTCGGCATCCTCGGTGACCATCTGCAGACGCTGAACATCGGAAGTGCCGCCATCCGGGTAGAGGCAGGCGACCTTGACGTTCGCACGATTCTTGAAAGTCTCAAGCGTTGCAGGCCCCGTATCGCCGCTGGTTGCAGCCATGATCAGGTAGTGCTCTTCACGTGACTGGGCGAGGCTTGAAAGCAGCACGCCGAATGGCTGTAGTGCCATATCCTTGAATGCGCGCGTCGGGCCATGATAGAGCTCGCTGACGTAGAGGTTGTCGGTGACCTTGACGACCGGAACCGGATTGGCCGGATCATCGAAGTCGTCACAGCGGCTCAATGCCGCATCGATAACCTCTGCATCAATATCGATTTCATAGGCATCGAGAACAGCACGCGCCAGGGTTTTGTAGTCAGAATCCAGGTGTTCCTCGAGAAAAGGCAGCCCGAGCTGTGGAAGTGATTCCGGAACATAGATGCCGCCAAAGGAGGAAATCGGATTGAGAATGGCGTCGGAGAATGGAACGCATAAAGGGCGTTGACCATCGTTTCCACGGGTTTCAATGAATTGCATGCTGTTGGCCTGCACTACGTCTGTCTAGAAAAATTGGGTGTGATTATAACCCTTTAAGAAGGTAAATTCGGGAAGATTTTGTTTCCGGGCAGGTGCTTTTCGAGTTCGTCCGTCGCCCATTCAATCATTTCCCTCTCGCGTTCCGCTGGATAGGAGACCATGCTGTTTCTCTGTGCGAGTCCGGAAACGAACAGGGATTCTTCCGGGTAGAGATTTTCCATGGTGCGGTGAAACTGTTTTGGCATCCTCAACGGACCAATGGTCGCCGAGTGGATCATGGACTCTGGTACCTGGCTGAAAATCTGTTCAAACAATGCACTGTAGGCGTCGTTGAAACCGGCCTGCTCGATCAATGGGTCAAAGCGCAGTGCGACAATCCAGCCGTTTTCGGCAAGTTTTTTCATGGCCTGTATGCGTTTTTCGATCGACGGTACCTTGTGCTCGGTTGCTTTCCATGTCGCTTCCGGTGTGTAGCTGAAGGCAGTGACAACGTTGCTCAGTGGGTCGTGCTCCAGCAGCTGGCGTACCTGTGTGCTCTTGGTGCGCAGTTCGAGCCAGGCGTCCGGGCGTGTTGCGAAGAAGGGCAGGGCGTTCGTTACGAAACCTGTGACCGGTTCAAGCGCCAGACTGTCGGCGTCGTAGCCGGAAAAGAACCAGTTCTGCTTACCCGTTTCTATTTTGCTGTCGATATCGTCAAGGAAGCTCTCGAAATTGACGAACACAAGGTAATGCGCCGAGCGGTACATGCCCTGCAGGAAGCAGTAACGGCAGTCGTACAGGCAGTTGAGCATGTGCGAGAAATACCAGTTGTGATTCCCGCCAACACCATAGGCATCGGGTGCCGGTTGCACGAAGTGGCCATGCTTGTTGGCAAGAATCAACGCGGGCCGCTGTTTTTGCAGGCGGAAATTCTGCTGGCTGTGATTAAAGATGCTGCCGTAGCGCTCAATCGGAACAACACTTGCGCGCGGGTGCCGTGCAAGTATTGATTCAGTACGCGGGTGATTGCGTACAGACTCTTCGACATAGACCAGCGGGATCATGTCGGCTGCCCCGCGTCAGAAATCTGTTGTTGCAGTTTTTCAAGTAATTGCCGGGAAGATTTCGCATCAAATCGGCACAGCTCATCGGTGCTGATCGCTGCATCGAGAGCGATCCACTGCTGTAGCAGGTGCCGTAATGATTCTGACTGGCTGAAGCTGAAATGGAATTTCTGCTGATAGTACGCTGCAGCCTCTCCGATACGTCTGTCCGGCTGTAACTGGTTCGCCAGCTGTTGTAGTGAATCACTGAAATGCTTCAGCTGCTCCACTTGCGGGGCTAGCAATTCGATGATTTGCTGTTTTGTCGGGATGTCGTTTATAGGTGCCTCGGCATTATCCGAAACAACCTTGACGACCTGCACCAGTTCAGCTGTTGCATAGCGGTTGGCAGTGGCAAAGAAACTGCTTGCTTCCATGTCGAGTAGAGCATCATCGGCATAGCTGTCGTCTGGTTCATCGAGTGTGAAGAGAGATTCACTCGGCCAGGGACTCTTGATGACCAGCTGGGGATAGAAAACCTGCTTGCTCAGTTTATCGATAACTTGATGGCACAGACGCGTCTCGCCAACAGGCAGGGAAGGGTGGCCGGCGATGCCGAAGTTGATCCACACTTGTTGATGTTGGAATCCTGTCAGGCCGTGCAGGTGAGCGGTTGCTGCAGCTGAAGCGATTTTACCTGCACCCGAGACGATCAAGGCATGCTGCTCTCCGAGATAGACGGGAAAGCTGCGCTCATGATGCTGACGCTTGAGTTTGAAATGATCAATTAACGGGCGGGCCTCGGCATCGAAGGCGACAACAAAATGGATCATGTCTTGCCTTCCATTGATAGGGCTGGCTGTTGCGCAAGCAATGCCCGGTAGTTTTCGACCAGCTCATGATTGCCGTGCTTGAGACCGCCCTTGATCAGGATCTCGGCCTTGCTGCGAATGGTTTCAGCCACGCGCGACTGCTGATGTGCATCAAGATCCCCGGACTGCTGTATTTTGATCAGTGCCTGGATACGGAAGCGATCCATGCCCCAGTGCTTGCGTGAGAGCTGGTCCTCGTGGCCGCCGTACTTGGTGATCTGCGGTTCTTCAATATAAAGCACGGGCTCAGTGGCACACAGGCGCAGCCACAGGTCATAGTCCTCGCATGCCGGCAGTGATTCATCAAACAGGCCGATGCTGTCGAACAGAGTGTGATGCATGAGTGCCGATGAGGGCGAGATGACACACATGGGAAGGCATTTCTCGAAGATGTGACCGCCACTCTTGGCGTGCTTGTTCATCTGGTTGACGCGCACCCCGTTGCGAATCCAGATCTCCTCGGTGTGGCAGAAGCGGTGGTCCGGATTCTCTTTGAGAGCAGTGAGCTGGGTTTGCAGTTTTGTTGGCAGCCATGTGTCGTCCGAATCGAGAAAGGCGACCCATTCACCTGTTGCCTCGGCAATACCGCGATTACGCGCTGCACTGACACCAAGGTTCTGCTGCCGAATTACCTTGAGCTGTGGATAGTGAGTCAACAGCTCTTGGGTTTCGTCCGTTGAGCCGTCATCGACGATGATGATCTCATCGGCAGTGTGAGTCTGTGCCAATACCGACTCTATCGCCCGTGACAGTGTTTCTGCACGGTTGAAAGTTGGAATGATGACGCTGGTTGATGTCACGCGACTCTTGTTACTCGGTCGTCATTTCAGGCGTTACTGACTTGAATGCCTCAAGCTGCTCTGCAGTTGCAGGCTGCTGGTGATTCTTTTTCCACTCGTCGTAGGTCATCCCGTAGATGGCCTCGCGCGAGGTGTCGTCGTCCATTTCGATGCCGCGCTCAATTGCTGCATTCTTGTACCAGCGTGACAGGCAGTTGCGGCAGAATCCGGAGAGAATCATCAGGTCGATGTTCTGCACATCCTTGCGCTTGTCGAGATGCTTGAGCAGAGTGCGAAAGGCGGCGGCTTCAAGTTCAGTTTGTGTCTGTTGGTCCATGCTGTTTCTCAGTAAAGGTAGTTAAACATGCGGCTGCGATAGGTCGAGGTGATCGGGTGGTCACCGATGATGTCGAAGACCTGGATCATCGCCTTGCGCGCAGCATCATCGCCATAGGCGCGGTCTTTCTGCACGATAAGCAGTAGTTCATCGAGTGCAGCTTCAAGTTGATTCTGCATCACCAGTTGCGCTGCAAGCTGGTAGCGAGCCTCACTGTCGCTGGCATCCTGCTGTAGTTTCTGTTGTAGCTCTTCGATGGGTGGTGCAGTCGATGCGACGCTTTCGAACAGCATCTGTGCCTTCATGGCGGCAACCTCGGGCTTTTGCTGTTCATCCAGCGGCAGGCTCTCAAGTGCTTGTTGCGCGGCATCCTTTTCACCGATAGCCAGCTTCAGTTGTGCGAAGGCTATGATTGCCTGCGGGTTTGCAGCATCCTCATCAAGCAGTTGCTGGATCATGGTTGCAGCCTCGTCAGTGCGGCCCTCAAGGATCATCTGCTGTACCTGTTCGAGCTGTCCGCCTGATTCGTTCTCTATGTACTTGTCGAGAAAAGTGCGGATTTCTGCTTCGGGCAGTGCACCCATGAACTCATCGACCGGTTGGCCGTCCTTGAAGAGTTTGACAGCGGGAATGCTACGGATCTGGAAGTGCGCAGCGATCTCCTGCTGCTCCTCGGTGTTGACCTTGGCGAGGATGAATTTGCCCTGGTACTCGTTGACGAGTTTCTCCAGCACAGGTATCAGCGCCTTGCACGGCTGGCACCAGTCGGCCCAGAAATCGACCAGTACGGGTACCTGCATCGAGCCTTCGACGACAACGCTGCCGAAGTTCTCAGGTGTAATGTCAATAATGTACGGTGAATCAGTCATATGCAGAAATTCTCGAAACGTTTTGCAATATCAGGCTATTTTACGGTTTTACGCAGACAAAAAAACTCCCCGATGAAGGGGAGTTAGTGGCAATTCAGTATTCTGATGCGTGAGATGTGCCTCTTGCGGGTCTCGGGTCACGCCTTCACCAGGATGGTACCAGTGTCAGAATTCGCCAGCCGCTCCTCGCTTCATAATGTCGAGCATGATGGTCTTGACGTCATTTGCCGCCTCCAGTAAATCGGGTGGCAGTGGTGTACCGCCGTGAATCATCATATCCATGTTGAGTGAATAGAGATTGAATTGACCGTTCTTGTCTTCAACCATGGCTATGCGGCATGGCAGATAAGCCGAGAAGGCATCGCTGTAGTCGACCATCTTGGCCGCAGTGAGCGGGTTACAGAACTGGTAAATTTTCAGAAAACGTTGCTCTTCGCCTGTCATCAGTGTGACCTGCTCTGAGAGCGGCAGCTCTCCAACGTTTTTGATGTTGTGTTCGTTCGCTACGAAGCGCATTGCCTCTTCAGCGTCTTCCCAGCTGATATCCTCTTCTAGCGGAATTTTCCACACGGTCGCATCGGCTGACTTGCCAGTAGCTGCCAGCCCCTTGAACATTGTCGCGTAGACATTTTTAGCCTGTGGATCGAACTTGCTGATTGCCTGAAGATCAGGACCAATGATTGTCCACAGGTAGGCAGCACCGGCGACAGTGGCCAGGCCGATAAGTGTCAGTAAATTACGTATTAACCCCATGGAATGTTACCTCTCAGCATGATTTGGATTTGTTTTGGTTATTGATTTATGTCAAAAACAGGCAGCTATCATATGGTGGTGAGCACCTCAATGGAATAAGGGAAAACCCTTAGTTTGCTGCTGTAAGCCTTGATATTACTCGCCATGCACCCCACATGAAATTGTATTCTGATACCAAAATATGATTGTTTGACCATGTCCGATATGTTTCATCTTGTTTGTCCTTCGTGCCACGGAGTCAACCGTATTCCTGCCGCACGTCTTGGAGATTCCCCGAACTGCGGCAAGTGCCGTTCACCTTTAACCGACGGCTCCCCGGTGGAAGTTAGCGGCGCCGATTTCAATAAATTTGTGCAACGCAGCGATATTCCGCTGCTGGTCGACTTCTGGGCCCCCTGGTGTGGCCCATGCAAGATGATGGCACCGATGTTTGAGGCAGCTGCTGCCCAACTGGCTCCGTCAGTACGGCTTTTGAAAGTGAATACAGAAGAAAATCAGCAGCTTGGCGCGCAGCTTGGCATCCGGAGTATTCCCACACTGGCTCTTTTTAAGGGCGGCAGGGAAGTGGCTCGTCAGCCGGGAGCGATGGAAAGCGCACAAATTGTCTCCTGGACACGACAGAATCTTGCCCGATGAGGCCTTTCTAACATACAATATGCATGATCTGTTACATGGTTTTAGCGGGATCAAGCAATTTGCGTATCCCGCTTTTTCCATGTCTGAAATTTATGCGTGACTATTGGGAGGCGCGGTGAGTAAACCGGCAATTCTGGTTCTGGAAGATGGCAGCATCTTTCGAGGCGAAGCCATCGGTGCAGATGGCTATTCTGTTGGTGAAGTTGTCTTCAATACGGCGATGACCGGCTATCAGGAGATACTTACCGATCCCTCTTACAGCCGCCAACTGGTGACGCTGACTTATCCACATATCGGTAATACTGGCACCACGCCGGAAGATGAGGAGTCTGAAAGCATTCATGCTGCCGGGCTGATCATCCGAGATCTGCCGCTTCTGGCGAGCAACTGGCGTAACCAGGAGTCCCTGCAGGACTACCTTGCGAATAACGGTGTGGTCGGCATTGCCAATATCGATACGCGCCGACTGACACGAATTCTGCGTGAAAAAGGCGCTCAGAGCGGCTGCCTCTCGGTTGGTGACGCGCTCACTGAAGAGGAAGCGCTGGCACAGGCGAAGGATTTTCCCGGTCTCAAGGGCATGGATCTCGCAAAGGAAGTGACGACCAGCGATATCTACAACTGGAACGAGACCACCTGGTCACTTGAAAATGGTCACCAGGCTATCGATCCACAGCAGCAGGACTACCACGTGGTCGCATACGACTATGGTGTGAAACGCAATATTCTGCGCATGCTGGTCGAGCGCGGCTGCCGCGTCACCGTGGTACCGGCACAGACACCGGCTGCCGATGTGCTGGCCCTGTCTCCAGACGGTATTTTTCTCTCCAATGGTCCGGGCGATCCGGAGCCATGTGTTTATGCGATTGAAGCAATCAGGGAGTTGCTGGAAACCGACAAGCCGATATTCGGTATCTGCCTCGGTCATCAGCTGCTTGGGCTTGCCAGCGGCGCAAAGACAGTCAAGATGAAGTTCGGGCACCATGGTGCAAACCACCCGGTACAGGATCTCGACAAGGGCGTTGTGATGATCTCAAGCCAGAACCACGGCTTTGCGGTTGACGAATCGAGCCTGCCTGAGAATGTTCGTGCCACGCACAAGTCGCTGTTCGACGGTTCGCTGCAGGGTATTCATCGTACCGACAAGCCCGCCTTCAGTTTTCAGGGGCATCCGGAAGCGAGCCCGGGTCCGCACGATGTTGCGCCGGTTTTCGATCACTTCATCGAACTGATGTCGCAGAAATAAATTAATCCAAGTTATCCAGGAGTACGCAAGTGCCACTTTCACATCACCCCCTTGTTACCGAGTTTCCGGAATATCATGAACAGCTGCACAAGCTGAAGATGAGTGATAACTACTTTTCATCACTGATGGAGAAGTATGAAGAGCTGGACAAGCAGGTCTATCGCATGGAAGACGGCAGCGAGCCAACCAGCGATGAAGTTGTCGAGCAGCTCAAAAAAGAGCGTCTCGCACTTAAAGACGAGATTTTTCATAAGCTCCACGAGGCCTGATCACTTCCATGCCTAAACGTACAGATATAGAGACAATCCTCATTATCGGCGCCGGTCCGATCGTAATCGGTCAGGCCTGCGAGTTCGATTATTCGGGAGCGCAGGCGTGTAAGGCGTTGCGTGAAGAGGGTTACCGCGTGGTGCTGGTTAATTCAAACCCGGCAACCATTATGACCGACCCGGACACGGCCGACGTTGTCTATATCGAGCCGATCAACTGGCAGACAGTTGAAAAGATTATCGAGAAGGAGCGTCCGCAGGCGCTGCTGCCGACCATGGGTGGGCAGACTGCACTCAACTGTGCGCTCGATCTTGTGCGAGAAGGTGTGCTGAAAAAATTTGATGTCGAGATGATCGGTGCCTCGCGTGAAGCGATCGACAAGGCCGAGGATCGTGACCTGTTTCGCCAGGCAATGAAGAAAATCGGTCTCGATATGCCGCGTTCCGCGATTGCACACAGCATGGAAGAGGCATTCCAGGTGCAGGTTGCAATCGGTTTCCCGACCATCATTCGTCCCTCGTTCACCATGGGTGGCAGCGGCGGTGGTATCGCCTACAACAAGGAAGAGTTCGAGGAGATCTGCAAGCGCGGTCTCGATCTTTCGCCAACCAGCGAACTGCTGATTGAAGAGTCGATTGTCGGCTGGAAAGAGTACGAGATGGAAGTTGTACGTGACAGCAACGACAACTGCATCATCGTCTGCTCGATTGAGAACCTTGATCCAATGGGTGTGCACACAGGCGACTCGATAACAGTAGCGCCGTCACAGACGTTGACCGACAAGGAGTACCAGATCATGCGTGACGCATCGATTGCGGTACTGCGCGAGATTGGAGTCGACACTGGTGGTTCGAACGTACAGTTCTCGATCAACCCTGATAACGGGCGCATGATTATCATCGAGATGAATCCGCGTGTATCGCGTTCATCTGCACTGGCATCAAAAGCGACCGGTTTTCCGATTGCCAAGGTGGCAGCCAAGCTGGCTGTCGGCTATACGCTCGACGAGCTGCGTAACGAGATTACCGGTGGTGTCACACCGGCATCTTTCGAGCCGTCAATCGACTATGTCGTTACAAAGATTCCACGTTTTGCATTTGAAAAATTCCCCAAAGCCGATGCACGCCTGACCACGCAGATGAAATCAGTGGGTGAGGTGATGGCAATTGGCCGTACCCTGCAGGAGTCATTGCAGAAAGCACTGCGTGGCCTTGAGACAGGCAAGAACGGATTTGACGAGATTCATCCCGATGACGGCACCAAGGAGAATTTCAAGAAACTGCAAAACGAGATGCGCCAGCCTGGTCCTGAGCGACTCTGGTATGTCGGTGACGCTTTCCGTCGCGGCATGACGCTTGAAGAAGTCTTCGATATCACCAAGATTGACCCATGGTTCCTGGTACAGATCGAGGACATCATCAAGAGCGAGATTGAGATTGCAGCTTCAAGCCTGGGTGCACTGGATGCAGGTACCATGTTCAACCTCAAGCGCAAGGGTTTTGCAGACGCACGTATCGCTGACCTGCTTAATGTCAGGGAGAGCGAGGTTCGCAAGAAGCGCCAGGCACTCAATATCCGTCCTGTCTACAAGCGTGTGGACACCTGTGCCGCAGAGTTTGCTTCCAATACCGCCTATATGTACTCCACCTACGAGGAGGAGTGTGAGGCTGATGTATCGGACAAGAAGAAAATCATGGTGCTCGGCGGTGGACCTAACCGTATCGGCCAGGGAATCGAGTTCGACTACTGTTGCGTGCATGCGGCATTTGCGATGCGCGAGGATGGTTACGAGACCATCATGGTCAACTGTAACCCTGAAACTGTTTCAACCGACTATGACACCTCGGACCGTCTCTATTTTGATCCACTGACGCTCGAGGATACGCTCGAGATCATCGACAAGGAGCAGCCTGAAGGCGTTATCGTTCAGTACGGCGGTCAGACGCCGCTGAAGCTGGCCGAGGCGCTCGAACAGGCAGGTGCAAAAATTATCGGCACCAGTCCTGATGCTATCGATGCCGCGGAAGATCGTGAGCGTTTCCAGAAAATGGTCGACAAGCTGGCTCTCAAGCAGCCGCCCAACCGCACTGCCTCGGAAACCGAGCAGGCTGTTGTACTGGCAGAAGAGATCGGTTACCCGTTGGTCGTACGTCCTTCATATGTACTCGGTGGCCGCGCCATGGAGATCGTCTATGGAGAGGATGACCTGCGCCGCTACATGAGAGAGGCAGTCTCTGTCTCGAACGATTCACCGGTACTGCTGGACCGTTTTCTTGATGACGCTATCGAGGTCGATGTTGATGCCATCTGTGACGGCAAGGATGTTCTGATAGGCGGAATTATGGAGCATATCGAACAGGCAGGTGTGCACTCCGGTGACTCTGCATGTTCACTGCCACCTTATACGCTTTCAAATGAGATTCAGGATCGTTTGCGCGAACAGATGCGTGCCATGGCGATCGAGATGAACGTCGTTGGGCTGATGAACGCCCAGTTCGCGATCAAGGGTGATGATATCTACATCCTTGAAGTGAATCCACGCGCATCACGTACAGTACCTTTTGTTTCCAAGGCGACCGGACTGCAACTGGCAAAAATTGCGGCACGCTGTATGGCGGGTGTTTCGCTGCAGGAGCAGGGTATGCTTGAAGAGCGCATCCCTGACTACTATGCGGTCAAGGAAGCTGTCTTTCCGTTCGTGAAATTCCCTGCTGTCGACACCATGCTTGGCCCGGAGATGAAATCAACCGGTGAAGTCATGGGTACAGGTCAAACTTTTGGCGAGGCCTATGCAAAGGCTGAATCAGGTTCCGGCATGGAACTGCCGACTGATGGCCGCGCTTTCCTGAGCGTACGTGACAATGACCGCCCACGTGCAGCAAAGATTGCACGTGACCTGATAGATCTCGGATTCGAGATTCTTGCTACCCATGGTACTGCGCGTACCATCAGGGAGGCCGGTATCGAATGTAGAGGTGTCAACAAGGTGGCCGAGGGGCGTCCGCACATTGTTGACCTGATCAAGAACGACGAGATCGATCTGATCATCAATACCACCGAGGGCAAGCAGGCGATTGAAGACTCTGCTGAAATCAGGCGTTCCGCCCTGCAGCGCAAGGTTGCCTATACAACGACGATATCCGGTGGCGAGGCCATTTGCATGGCATTGCAGCACAAGCAGGAAATGACGGTCAGCACCTTGCGTGAATTACACGCATCAGTCAGCTGAGCTGGGAAAGAGAAGAGTATGAGCAAGGTACCATTGACAGTACGCGGAGCTGAAAAGCTGCGCGAGGAACTGACAGTTCTTAAAACAATCAAGCGTCCGGCGGTGATCCAGGCGATTTCCGAGGCGCGTGAGCACGGTGATCTTAAGGAGAATGCCGAGTACCACGCAGCACGTGAGCAACAGAGCTTTATCGAGGGTCGTATCAAGGACATCGAGGGCAAGCTCTCACATGCGCAGATTATCGATGTCACCGAAATGGATGCCGGAGGCCGTGTCATTTTTGGTGCCACTGTCGTTGTCTATGATGTCGCGATGGATGAAGAGATTACCTACAAGATCGTTGGCGAGGATGAGGCGGATATTGAAACCGGCCTGATCTCAGTCAATTCACCTATTGCGCGTGCTTTCATCGGTAAAGAAGTGGATGACAGTGTCGAGGTGAATGCCCCCGGCGGTACGCGTGAGTTCGAGGTTGTCGAGGTACGTTACGAGCCCTGAGCCCGGGCAATAAAAAAAGCCCCCAAGTCATTGACACGGACAGGTCAAGTGTCGATAATATGCGGCTTCCCGGGGCTATAGCTCAGCTGGGAGAGCGCAACACTGGCAGTGTTGAGGTCAGCGGTTCGATCCCGCTTAGCTCCACCAAATTTTTGTCGGGAATTGCTTGATTCCCGGGGTGAAACAGGTACAATGCACCGCGCTGGAACTGTCGCAACAGTGATCGGGATTCTCCTGATTGCGATCGGACTGGTAGCAGGTTTTACATTGCTACTGTTAGATCAGGATGACGAGGCAATTACATTGCTCTCTATTATCCCGGTCGGATTTGTACTGACACTTGGAGGTCTGACAGCTACCCAGCTGAGCAGACCGGACAACTAGCTTTGTCCCCTTCGTCTAGAGGCCTAGGACACCGCCCTTTCACGGCGGTAACAGGGGTTCGAAACCCCTAGGGGACGCCATATAGATCAACCGCTTACGGAA
The DNA here is from genome assembly GCF_002020255.1 of Solemya velum gill symbiont. Taxonomy (NCBI): domain Bacteria; kingdom Pseudomonadati; phylum Pseudomonadota; class Gammaproteobacteria; species Solemya velum gill symbiont. The sequence continues at coordinate 54,016 of NZ_MPQG01000017.1, forward strand.
ACGTAAGCGGTTTTTTTATGCCAGTAATCAATTCGTGGTCATAACCTGTCTGCTACTAGGTAGCGACTTGATCCTGTCCATTATGGAATGGGCACTTTATAATCCGGTTTTCACCGGGAATCATCACATGGCGTGGTGATTGCCGGAATTCCACGGTCAGGCTGGGAGACATTATGAGCTACAGGGATATTCTGCTGTATCTGGATGACGGCAAATCAAATCATGAGCGCACAACGACAGTCTTGCAAATGGCGGCAAGCCAAGGTGCCCGAGTCACTGCTGTCACGCTCAATACAATCGTGCCCCCGGGCATCCGGGTGAAAGATCCTACAGTGCGTAGTGTGATGGCGAAAGAGGCAGCGGAAGAGCGTATTGCTGCGTTTATTGCGTTGGCAAAAGAGTACAAAATTGAGTCTGACAGCCGCACAATTTCTGAAAAAACAGCGGTGGCTGTAAAAAAAGTTGCCCAGTTTGCACGCAATTTTGACCTGGTCGTCTTGCGCCAGGCCAACCCGGCTAGTCCTCATGCAAGCATGCAGCAGGAGTTGGGTGAGCAGGTTTTGCTGTTATCAGGTCGCCCGGTTTTTTTCATGCCCTACATCGGTGCGCATCGCGTTCCATGCCGTAAAGCGATGATTGCCTATGATGGCACACCATCAGTGACCCGTGCCGTTCACGATGCCTTGCCGATACTGAAAGAGATCGACGAAATCAGCATTCTCGTGGTCAGAACAGAAGTGAAAAAAGTAGCCAAGGGAGAGGTACTGGCAGATCACCTGGTGGAACATTTGCAGCACCATGGCGTGAATGTCTCCTTGAAGCGGGTCTATGCAGGCACATCGGACGTCGCCGTCGTCATTGAAAATGCAATTGCTGAAAATGATATCGATTTACTGGTGATGGGCGGTTATGGAACGCCAAGTCTGCAGCAAAAGATTTTTGGCGGTGTTACCAAAACATTGCTGTCGAGCATGCTGGTTTCAGTGATAATGTCTCATTGATGCAGTATCTGAGAACCAATGCAACGGATCAATAGAACGGATCAAAGCAACTTATGCGTCCGCATTGGTTCGTTAGTGATCGTTCATTCTTGTCGGTTCAGAAGTTCCTGCCAATTGTCTACTTCCGGCCAAAAGCGGACATCCAGCCTAATGGGAAGGGCAGGTAGTTATCCTTCAAAAACAATACATTCGTCACAGGTAAATGTCATTACACTGTAAAACAATCAGAATTATTAATTTTGATACTAGGCCACTCTTCAGCTAACACACTGAAATATGCAGAATCCCTGAAAGTTCCGTTAGGTAACCTGCGCTCTTTCCTCAGAATGCCATCCAGATGTGCGCCTAATGACTCAAGAAGCTGCATGTTTGCACTATTGTTAATGTCAGTGGTGATTTGAACTCTCATTATCTGTAATTGCTCGAAAGCATGAGATAGAAGAAGTAACTTACTCTCCCTCGAATAACCTTTTCTCCAACATTCAAGAGCTATCATAGTCCAGCCTATTTCGACACTTGAATGAATTGTGTTGTAATTCATCAGGCGAGTACACCCGACAATATTGCCTTCACCAATATCACGAATTACGAAGGCAAGAGATTCGCCTTGGTTCATTTCGCTTAGTGCGTTGTCAAACCACTCTGTATAAGTTCGTTCTTCATCAAGTGGTAATAATAAATATCGCTGCATTTCCGGGTTTCTGATTGCAGAAAACAGAACATCGTGGTGACATGATTCCATTGGTTGCAATACACTAATTTTCCCATGTAGCGTGATCGGATTTAAAGGAAGTTTATTCATTACTATATGTAGACTCACGACCAGCGTAATAGTGATTGTACTGCTGCCCATACTTGCCATGATTGTACGTTATAAATGCCGCACGCCTTGGGTGATGAGTTAAATTAGGGCCGCTAAGGTGAGGCGCAGCACTATGGAAAAGCAAAAGATCACCAGGCTCTAATTCGATCATAATTCCCTCATCTAAATTAACGGCAGAGGGATCAGCTGCATAAGGATCACCAGGTGGTGCCGGAAGAATTTTGTCTGTATAACCTGAAAAGATAGTGATTGCGCCGCTCTGTTCAGTTGCCGGGTCAATTGGAATCATAACTGAGAGAATGTCTGATGCAGGAATTCCCGTGAAGGAATATCGAGTGTAGTCCTGATGGAGCAGGTAGCCAGTAGTACCAGGTGGCTTGTAAATAAGTTTATCTTTAAAAAGATGGCAATCGCCATCAAATAAGTTACTTACAATGGAAGTGATCGCGTTATTATTTGAGAGTTCTTTAAAGACTTCCGAGATTCTGCTTAAAGGATCAAGTCGATCCCTGACAAGTCTGCCGTCCAAGTTCTTTCTGGCAGCAATAAGTTGGTCGAAATTTTCTTCATCGGCTGACAAACGGTCACATTCACCTGCAAGAATGTCAACGCATGTTTGATCAAGAGCTTGTCGAATTACCAAATAATCATCATTTAGATAAGATTCACGTACGTTAACTTGCTTGTCTGGTCGGTTATTTGCGTTAGAGCCTGTTCCCTTGGTATTTACATTCATAATAACTACTCATTCACATTTGTTGAACACATACTATCAGATAGAAAAATGATAGTAGAAGAAAAACCAATGACCGCTTTGGGTCGGTAGCGGTCGTCCAACCTGATTAGACAGCAAGAAATATTCTTGATCCTCCCCCAATAAGTTGGTCCACCCTTATGATGAGTAAAACGGAGGACCGAAAATGGGAATCAAACGACACAAACCGGAAGAAATCGTCCAGA
>NZ_MPQG01000018.1:0-54239 GCF_002020255.1 Solemya velum gill symbiont
TGGGCTATCGCCCTCCAGCTCCTGAATCCATCATTCCACTGGAGCTGAAACCGGCGATGAACTAACATTCAAACTGGACCACTTGTTGGGGGCAGGTCAATTCAGCACCCGAAATTGTTGCTTCTGGATGAACCAACGGCTGGTATGGCACGCCATGACACGAATAAAACCATTGAGCTGTTGCAGAAGATCAAAGAACAAGGCATGACGAAAGTGATCATCGAGCATGACATGCACGTTGTTTTCAGTCTCGCAGACACGATCAGTGTATTGGCTCAGGGGCGTATCATTGCGACTGGCACACCGGAAGATATCAAGAATGATCCCAAGGTGAAAGAGGCCTATCTCGGAGAGGAGCAGGACTAATGAGTGAAGTATAGCCAAAAAGAAGCCAATTCATGATTCCATACCAGAGCCGGTAAGATCGCAAGGTGCAGATCCTGCTTATTTCTCTGTATGGAACATGCACTCGTACTATGGGGAAAGCTATATTATTCACGGTATCAGTTTTGACGTCCGAGAAGGTGAAATCGTAGCCCTTCTGGGCCGCAATGGTGCCGGAAAAACCACCACTTTGCGATCAATAGCGCGTATGGACGATCCGCAGATGCATAGTGGTGAAATCTGGCTCGATCACCACCCATTACACGATGATAAATCATACGGTGCTGCCCAGAATGGTATTGCACTGGTTCCTGAGGACCGCCGTATCATTGCCGGCCTTACCGTTCAGGAAAACCTGGAGCTGTCACAGATAGAGCCACCGGTTGGCTGGTCGATTGAGCGTATTTATGAGCATTTTCCTCGCCTGGCTGAACGCCGCAATCAGATGGGCACCACGCTATCGGGTGGTGAGCAGCAGATGCTGGCCGTTGCCCGTGCACTTGCCCGTGATATAAAATTGCTGTTACTGGATGAGCCCTATGAAGGTCTCGCACCGGTGATCGTGCATGAAATCGCCAGTATCGTGGAAGGCATCAAGAAACAGGGTATTACAACCATCATCGTTGAGCAGAACGCAGTTGCTGCATTGAAGCTGGCTGACCGCGCACTGATCCTTGATATGGGTAAGCTGGTCTATGATGGCACCGCGCAGGAAGTGCTTGATAACGAAGATCTGCGTCACGAGTATCTGGCAATTTAGGGTCTTTGTTATTTTCAGAGTACATTTCTGAACTCTACCGAACCGTGCATCATTGCCTGACAGGCAGGTGCGCGGTTTTTTTTGAGTGAAATAAATCTATCGCCTGCATCATCTGGCAGGCTGGGCATGCAGTTTTTATATCTGTTAGCATCTTCCCAAGGATTCCCTTGTGGCTTACGTCTAATCTCTATTTACGGCCTGAAATGAATGGAACTCAGTGAAGAAATCATCAGAAAAGCTCAGCAGGGGGATGCGAATGCATTTTCTGACGTGCTTGATTCTTCTTATGAGCTGATTTTCAGCGTGGCTATGAAGTATGTCATGAACAGGCAGGATGCAGAGGATGTCACGCAGCAAGTCTGTATCAAGCTGGCTCGCAGCATTGCTCAATATCGTTTTGATTCAAGTTTCTCGACCTGGCTTTACCGGGTTGTCGTCAATTGTGCCAATGACTGGCATCGCAAGGAGGGCAGGCATCATCAGTCCGACAATGATGTGGCTCAGAATCCTGTCAGTCACAATTCAGATGTTGCTGAGCAGCAACTCTACCTGAAACAGGTGCTGGAACAGATCAATACATGGGGCAAGGGATACCTTGACGCCGTGGTTCTTGTCATTGGAGAAGGACTCACCCACCAGGCTGCCGCCAGGGTACTTGATGTGACTGAATCGACAGTTTCCTGGCGTATTCATGAGGTGAGAAAACGGCTCCATCTTCTGGAATCGGGAGGGCAAAAATCATGAAAGAGCAGGATTTGAAGAAACTGTTCGAACAGGCTGGCAAGGCATCTGCATCTGATGAAGCCCGAATGCGTGCAAAGCATGCGGCAATGCAGGCATTTGAGAATGCACAGGAAGAGCAAAAAACATCAGAAGATGCCCAAGGAAACCGATCCGGCAATCGTCCTATCAGTGAGAACAACAACCTGATAGGAAGAATCATGATGCATTTAAGTAATCGATGGTTAATGGGGGGATTCGCAACTGCGGGTCTGATTGGCCTGGTTTTCGTCACGACGTGGCAAGCCAGGCAAACACAAGTCGATGCGCCACTGGTCGCTTCACGCTTTGATCAGGAGACGAATGTTGGCATCCAACCAGTCGAGGAACTGGCAAAACCAAAGGCACCACAGGAAGTAGCGCGTGTTCACAAGGAGAGGGAACTGGCAGTTGCCGAGTCGGAAGCACTTGAACGACGTGATTTTGCCATAGCATCGAAAAAACAACGCATTGCAGCACCTCAAATGACAGGTATTGCAAATGATGCATTCAACGTCATAGAGCGCGATGACCGGTTTCAGCAATTTGATGAGAATCGTGTGAAATCCGTTTCGGATGAACCTTTCTCCACTTTTTCTATAGATGTGGATACCAGTTCCTACAGCTATGTCCGTAAAATGCTGAATCGTGGAAATTTACCTGCTGATGATGCCGTCAGAACCGAGGAGATGATTAACTATTTTGATTATAACTACCCGGTTACCGGTGATCGCGAAGAGCCATTCCTGGCATCTGTCGGCATCAGTGATGCACCCTGGAAACAGGGAAACAAACTGGTGCATATTGGCATCAAGGCGTTTGAGGCACCTGCGGAGAAACAGCCTGATTCCAACCTGGTTTTCCTACTCGATATTTCGGGTTCAATGTCAGCCGAAGATAAACTTCCACTGGTGAAGAAGTCACTGCACTTGCTGCTTGGACAACTCAAGCCAACGGATACGGTTTCAATTGTGACTTATGCGGGTGGAACCGGAGTTGTACTTGAAGCAACACCGGTTGCTGAGAAACAGAAGATCGTGGCAGCACTTGAGACACTCGCAGCCGGTGGTTCGACGGCGGGTGAAAGCGCAATTCAGCTTGCCTACAATCTTGCCGAAGCAGGCTTTAAAAAAGATGCTGTGAACCGCATCATCCTGGCCACCGATGGTGATTTCAACGTGGGTATCTCTGACCCTGACAAGCTCAAGGAGCTGGTTGAGAAAAAGCGTGAGAGTGGTGTGTTCCTGTCAGTGCTTGGTTTTGGCGACGGCAACTACCGTGATGACATCATGCAGTCACTTGCACAGAATGGGAACGGAGTCGCTGCCTATATCGATACCTTCAGCGAAGCATACAAGGTGCTGGTTGAAGAGGCCTCTTCATCCCTCTTTACAGTTGCCAAGGACGTCAAGATCCAGGTTGAGTTCAATCCGGCAACTGTCAGCGAATATCGATTGATCGGCTACGAGACAAGGGCGCTCAACAGGGAGGATTTCAAAAATGACAAGGTCGATGCCGGTGATGTCGGTTCCGGTCATACGGTAACAGCAATCTATGAAATCACGCCTGTAGGCTCGAACAGCGGACTGCTTGATGCGCCGCACTATGATGCAAACAGGCGCACTCATAAGCCGCAAGCGTATTCGGATGAGTATGGTCAACTGAAGATCCGTTACAAGCAGCCAGAGAGTAACACATCGTTGCTGATTTCGAAGCCATTGATGGCAGGGCAAGAGATGAGTGATTCGCTTGCCCGGGAATTCAATTTTGCGACAGCAGTGGCCGGATTTGCCCAAATTCTAAAAGGCAGAAGTTATGTTGATTGGGATTATAAAGATGTTATCGAGATGGCCAAGAAGAATCTCGGTGAAGACCCGTATGGTTACCGCTCCGAACTTGTCGGCCTGGCCAGGAAAGCTGCAATCATTGAGCTAGAAGAGTCGAACGAGTAAAGAGACAAGCTGTTATAAGAGGCCGCCAGGATAAGATCCTGGTGGCCGTTTTATCAGCTGTGGCCCAACCAGCTGCCTTCAGGTCTTCTTGATGGCCCTGGTAATCCAGCCAACGACAAGACCGGATACAGCGCCAAGCAGATGAACTTCATCAACGGTGCGTGTGCCGATGATTGACTCGGTACCGGGAATTGGTCCGACAGTCATCTCCCATCCGACTTTTACTGTCATGATCAGCAGTACCGCCCAGCCCAGCAGGCCAAGTTCCAGTATGGCTCCAATGACGAAGAGGCCATGCAGTACCCCGGAGAATCCCAGGTACCAGGTGATATGGGGGTAAAAATAGTAGAGTCCTGCACTGATAAGAAAAGCGAGTATCAGCGAAAGTACCAGTAGCAGGAGTGGGTTCTCAAGATCACGAAATAGTAACAGGCAGGCAACAAGACCGGCTGCATTGAGTGCCAGGTGCCACCAGTTGCCGTGGATGAGATGGCCTGAAAAAAGCCGCCACAGGACGCCCTTGTCAACAGAGGAGGCGATGTATCGAAGATCGAGTTCGTAAATATGAACGAGCTGAAGAGTAATAAAAAGCGTCAGCGTTGCGGCAATGGTCCATATCAGTTTGTCGCGCATCAGGGCTCTCTTCTATTAGTACTCATCACGGGTGTATTCAGGGCGACTCTGTAGAGTATAGAGAAGCCGGACGGATACAGTTTATCACTGGAGTATTCCTTATGCGTACAGAGGAAACTCCGTCAGTTACCGACTTGGGGTGGTGTGCCAGTGGCCTTCTGTTTTGGCACTGGAATCAGCACAAACCCGGATGTCCTGACCAATGTACCGTCGACATAAACCCGCAACAGGTAAGAGTCTGGCGGCAGTTTGTTGCTGGAGGCCAGTTGAAGTTTGCCTGAGCCGACGGATGTTTCCAGGTTGATCGACTCTTCCGTCAGGGTAAAGTCAGCATTTCCGATAAGAATGCCATCTGGTGTCTGGCCGGGTGCATTTGGCTGGAGTGTGCCAAGTCGCGCCCATTCGCCGGTCACTTTCATGCCAGGTTTGGCATTTTCCAGTTGTACGATGGCGATAACCTGGGTTCCCTGGTTCGGGAAGATATTGCGTAGCCTGATTCTTCCGTTTGACTGTTTTCCGCCTGTCAGGGCGACCCTGACCTCGCCAGTGTATGACGTCATCTCTTCAGAGGGATCATCGCTGCAACCAGAGAGCGTAATACCCGCAACGAGAAGGAGTGGAAGTATGAAATTTCTCAAGACAAAAAACCTATCTATAAATATAACTGCATAGTATATATTTTTTCCCGTCTCAGACATATACAGCGAGCAATATATTTACTTGTTTTGAAGCCGGGCCAGCAGGGATTCCAGCTTGTCGACACGGGTCAGCGGATCGTCGAAGTCGGCAGTGAAACGCAGTTTGTCCTGCCCCTCCAGTTTGAACCTGTCGGGTTCTGTCTGGATCAGCCTGATGATATGGGCGAAATCGATCTTCGGGTCCTCATCAAACTGGATGCGTGCCCCTGATGCACTGGCGTCCAGTTTTCTGATTCCCATTGTCTGAATGCGCAATTTGAGGCGTGTAGCGGCGAAGAGATTTTTTAATGGATCGGGCAGGAGTCCGAAACGATCAATCATTTCAACCTGGAGTTCACGCAGCTCTTCGGTAGTTTCGGCACTGGCAATACGCTTGTATTGCACCAGGCGCATGTGAACGTCCGGCAGATAGTCGGCAGGGATCAATGCCGGCAGGCCGAGGTCAATTTCTGCACCGTGATCGAGCGGTCGGTCCAGTTCAGGCTGCTCGCCCTTGCGGATCGCCTTGACGGCACGTTCGAGCAGTTCGGTGTAGAGGGCGTATCCGACCTCTGCAATTTGTCCGCTCTGTTCGTCACCAAGCAATTCACCGGCACCGCGAATCTCAAGGTCATGGGTGGCGAGGGTGAAACCGGCGCCCAGGTCTTCCAGGGACTCAATCGCTTCAAGACGTTTTTTTGCGTCAGCTGTTATCGACTTTTGCGGCGGTGCCAGCATGTAGGCATAAGCACGGTGGTGAGAGCGCCCGACACGACCACGCAGCTGGTGCAGTTGCGCCAGGCCGAGTTTGTCGGCACGGTTGATAATAATGGTATTAGCCGTGTGCACATCGATACCGGATTCAACAATTGTTGTGCACACGAGTATTTGGAAACGCTGGTGGTAGAAATCGCGCATGACACGCTCGAGGTCACGTTCGCGCATTTGCCCATGTGCGACCTCGACTTTCACCTCGGGAACCAGTGCTTCAATCTTCTGCGCCATATTGTCGATGGTGCTGACCTCGTTGTGCAGAAAATAGAGCTGACCGCCACGGCCGATTTCTCGCCGGATTGCTTCCTGTATCAGGTTGTCATTCCATTGGCTGATAAAGGTCTTGATCGGATGGCGTTCAACCGGCGGAGTGGCAATGATCGAAAGATCACGCAGGCTCGACATCGCCATGTTGAGTGTTCGTGGAATCGGTGTTGCCGTCAGCGTCAGCATATCGACCTCGGCACGCAGCGACTTGAGCCGCTCCTTGTGGCGTACGCCGAAGCGATGCTCCTCATCGATAATGACGAGACCCAGGTTTTTGAACTTGATGCCGGTTTTAAGGATGGCATGTGTACCGACAACGATATCGACAGAGCCGTCTTCGAGCCCTGCAAGTACCGCTTTCTGCTCCTTGGCAGTACGGAAACGCGAGAGCCCCTCGACCTCGATTGGCCAGTCGGCAAAACGGTCAATAAAGTTGGTGAAATGCTGCTGTGCAAGCAGGGTAGTGGGCACTAGTACTGCAACCTGCTTGCCGTTAATAGCAGCATGGAAGGCCGCGCGCATGGCAACCTCTGTTTTGCCGAAACCGACGTCACCGCACACCACGCGGTCCATCGGCCGCGGTGATTCCATGTCGTCCAGAATGGAATCGATTGCCGATTGCTGGTCAGGTGTTGTCTCGAATTCGAAAGCTGCTGCAAAGGCGGCATACTCATCACCGGGCTGAGGATACTTGACCCCGCGGCTCGCCTCGCGCCGTGCGTAGATATCGAGCAGTTCTGCAGCAACATCATGTGCCTTCTGCGCAGCCTTGCGTTTCGCCTTCTCCCAGGTGTCGGTACCCAATTTATGCAGCGGTGCATTCTCGGGTGATGCGCCGCTGTAGCGACTGATCAGGTGCAGCGCTGAAACCGGCACATACAGCTTGTCCTTGCCGGAGTACTGGAGTGCGAGAAACTCTTGCTGTTCACCGCCGACATCGATTGTCTGCAAGCCCATGAAGCGTCCGATACCGTGGTCCTCGTGTACCACAGGTGCACCTTCGTGCAGCTCTGTGAGATTGCGAATGATCTGGTCAGAGTCGCTCTTGCTCTTTTTACGCCCCGGCTGACGAACACGTTCACCGAGCAGCGCTGTCTCGGGAACAATGGCAAGGTCATTGACGACAATGCCTTGCTCGAGCGGAGCAATCGTCAACGCTGGATTGGTTTCGGTAGTAGTAAAGTCATCCCAGTTATCCACACGCTGCGGGTGGATCGAAAATGATGCCAGTGTCTCCGAGAGCTGTTCACGGCGTCCGGCTGACTCGGCGGTAAAGAGAACACGTCCGCTGAAGCCGTCGAGAAAATCCTGCAGCAGGCCTGCAGGTCGTGAGGCGCGCGCATTGAGGCCAAGTGGTGGCAGGGTGCGACTGGTGAAATTGTCGAAGCTACCGATGCCTTTACCGACGCTGTCTGCCTTGCGTGACTGCCACAGCACAGAGGCATACTGCTTTAATCGATTGGCGAGTTCATCATCATCGAGAAACAGGCTGCGTGGTGGCAGGATGGGGCGTTCAATATCATGGCGACGCTGTTCGTAGCGGTCGCTGACGGTCGCATCGAAATTGGCAGCCGCATCACGAAAGTCCGATTGCAACAGCATCAGGCTGTTGTCCGGAAAATAGTCAAACAGGGTTGCGGTCTCTTCAAAAAATAGCGGCATGTAGTAATCGATGCCACCGGGGAAGCGCCCCTCACTTACCTCGCGGTAGATCAGGCTGGAATTGAAATCCTGTTCAATGGTTTCTCGGTAGCGTTGCCTGAATCCCTCGATTGCTTTCTCATCAGTCGGGAACTCACGTGCCGGAAGCATGCTGATTGCATCGACCTTGTCACGCGTTCTTTGTGTTTCGGGATCGAAAGTCCGAATCGAATCGATTTCGTCATCAAACAGGTCGATACGATATGGATCACTGGAGCCCATCGGAAAGAGATCAATCAGGGAGCCGCGTACGGAGAACTCGCCATGTTCCATTACCTGTGAGACATAGCGATAACCACTCTGCTCGAGGTTTCTGCGCAAGGCTTCAAAATCGACCTGCTGACCATTCTTCAGAAACAGCGTATTTTGCTGCACATAGGATGGCGGCGGCAGTCGCTGCATCAGGGTGTTGATCGGCAGGATGATAATGCCCCGTTGCATGCCTGGCATTGCATGCAGGCTCTTGAGGCGCTGCGAAATCAGCTCGGGAAGCGGCGAGAAAACATCGTAGGGGAGAGTCTCGCGGTCTGGAAAAAGAGTAACCGTCACTCCTGCATCGCAAAAAAAACGGATGTCCTGCTCAAGGCGAATGGCCTGCTGGATATCATCAGTGACTGCTATGACAAGTCCATCATGATCGCGGGCTGCAGAAGCCAGTAGCATTGCCGTCATACATCCGCGAACAGCACCCAGCAAGATACGCTCGCCTGGCCGTTGCGGCAGCGTCAGTTGGTCGAGAGTTATACCTGAATCCTGGCTCATGAGCTTTACAGAACCGAATCAGCGGTTGCTAAAATCGATTGCGAACTGGCGTGCGACGCGACCACTGCGTGAACCGCGTTGCAGCGCAAAGCGCAATGCTTCAGGACGTGATTCATCATTCAATTCAGATCCATAGGCCTGCAACCAGTGGGCGACTGCGTCAAGATAGTTATCCTGGCTGAAAGGGTGAAACGAGAGCCATAAGCCAAAGCGTTCTGACAGGGAGATTTTCTCCTCGAGACTCTCGGCAAGATGCAGCTCTTCATCGACGATCTTGCTCTGCTGATTCTCCGACTGGTACTCCGGCAGCAGGTGGCGACGGTTGGAGGTTGCATAGATGAGAATATTTTCGGGTAAACCGGCGAGTGAGCCGTCCAGGGCTGCCTTGAGTGGTTTGTAACTCGACTCCTGCGCTTCAAAGGAGAGATCGTCACTGAAGATGATGAAGTGTTCATCGCGATCATCGATCAGTTCCAGTATGCGCGACAGTTCAACCAGGTGTTCCTTGTCGATCTCTAGCAGGCGCAGACCCTGTTCCTTGAACTCAGGCAGCAGCGCTTTCACCAGTGATGATTTACCCGTACCGCGTGAGCCCCACAGCAGGGCGTTATTGGCTGCCTTGCCAGTGACGAAATTCTGCGTATTGCGCAGCAGTTCGCTTTTCTGATGATCAATACATAGCAGGTCGTCGAGACGCAGTGTACGTGGTGAATGTATCGCCTCGAGCCTGCCCCGGTTTCCATCATGCTGCCAGCGCTGTGCAGGTGCTGACCAGTCGATCTCCTGCTGCGCTTCAGGCAACACCTGTTCAAGGCGTTCCAGCATGCCCTCGGCGCGTTTCAGGAATTGATCGAGCTTGTCACTCATTGCTTAGCGTTCGAGCGGCTTGTACTTTAGGCGGTGTGGCTGGTCGGCTTCATCACCGAGGCGGCGCTTGCGATCGGCCTCGTAGTCGGCATAGTTGCCCTCGAACCAGACCACCTTGCTGTCACCCTCGAAGGCGAGAATATGGGTCGCCACGCGGTCCAGAAACCAGCGGTCATGCGAGATGATGACGGCACTGCCGGGAAAAGCGAGTATCGCCTCCTCGAGTGCACGTAAGGTCTCAACGTCGAGATCGTTGGTTGGTTCGTCAAGCAGCAGCAGGTTGCCGCCCTCTTTGAGCAGCTTTGCCAGGTGTACGCGGTTGCGTTCACCACCGGAGAGATCACCAATGCGTTTCTGCTGATCGTTACCACGGAAGTTGAAGCGGCTGGCGTAGGCGCGTGACGGCATCTGGAATCTGCCGACAGTGATCATGTCTGAACCGTCGGAAATCTCTTCCCACACGGTTTTCGAATCGTTGAGTGCTTCGCGGCTCTGGTCAACTGCTGCAATCTGAACAGTATCGCCGATACGCAGTTCACCACCGTCGGTCTGTTCTTCACCAGTCATGATGCGGAAGAGGGTGGTTTTACCTGCACCGTTAGGACCGATGATGCCGACGATGCCGCCCTGTGGCAGGTTGAAACTCAGGTCCTCGTAGAGCAGCTTGTCACCGTAGCTCTTGCTGATTCCCTTGGCTTCGATAACGAGTTCGCCGAGACGTTCACCCGGCGGGATATAGATTTCGTTGGTCTCGTTGCGTGACTGAAACTCCTGCGATTGCAGTTCATCGAAACGCTGCAGACGGGCCTTGCTCTTGGCATGGCGGCCCTTGGGGTTAGTGCGTACCCATTCGAGCTCTTTTTTCATCGCCTTGGCGCGAGCAGCCTCGGTTTTCTCTTCCTGTTCGAGTCGAGCCTCTTTCTGCTCCAACCACGAGGAGTAGTTGCCTTCCCACGGAATACCGTGGCCACGATCGAGTTCGAGGATCCAGCCGGCAACATTATCAAGGAAGTAACGGTCATGGGTTACGGCCACGACTGTACCCTGGTAGTCATGCAGGAAACGTTCAAGCCATGCGACAGATTCGGCGTCGAGATGGTTGGTTGGTTCGTCGAGCAGCAGCATGTCCGGCTTGGAGAGGAGCAGCTTGCAGAGTGCCACGCGACGCTTCTCACCACCTGAGAGCTTTGTGACATCTGCATCCCATGGCGGCAGGCGCAGTGCATCGGCAGCGATCTCCATCTGCCTGTCCATGCCGTGTCCGTCGGCGGCCTGTACGATGTTTTCCAGCTCAGCCTGTTTCTTGGCGAGGGCATCGAAATCTGCATCCGGCTCGGCGTAGGCGGCATAGACTTTTTCGAGCTCGTCCATCGCATCCTTGACGTTGCCGAGTGCCATCTCGATATTACCGCGCACGTCCTTGTCGGGATCGAGTTGCGGCTCCTGTGGCAGGTAACCAACATTGATGCCAGCCTGGGGTCGTGCTTCACCTTCAATTTCAGTATCGAGTCCCGCCATGATGCGCAGCAGGGTTGATTTACCCGAGCCGTTCAGGCCGAGAACGCCAATTTTAGCGCCAGGGAAGAATGAGAGTGAGATGTCACGGAGGATGACCCGCTTGGGCGGGACAATCTTGCTGACCCGGTTCATCGTATAAATATATTGAGCCATATTGGTCTTTAGTCTTTAGTCATTAATGTGGGAGGCCCGCCTCGGGGCGATTCTCTTGTCAAACTCTGTTCAGATATGCCTGAAAGGTATTTTCCAGCAGTGTAGCCACTGTCATCGGGCCGACGCCGCCGGGTACCGGAGTGATCCAGGAGGCCTTCTCTTTTGCCGATTCAAAATCGACGTCACCACACAGGGAACCGTTATCGAGACGGTTGATGCCGACATCGATGACCAGTGCGCCTTCCTTGATCCATTCGCCCTTGACGAAATTGGCAATGCCTACAGCTGCGACGATGACATCAGCATTCCTGATTTTTTCTTCCAGATCCTTGGTGCGGCTATGGCACACGGTGATGGTGCAGCGTGCGGCAAGCAGTTCCAGCGCCATCGGGCGGCCGACGATATTCGATTGTCCGATAATGACGGCATCGAGGCCTGAGAGCTTGTGTCCGGTGCGCTCGAGCAGCGTCATGACACCCTTGGGGGTACAGGGGCGTAAGTTCGGCATGCGCAGGGTCAGGCGACCGACGTTGTAGGGATGAAAGCCATCGACATCCTTACTGATATCGATCTTTTCGATGATTGCATTTTCGTCGATATGATCGGGCAGCGGCAGCTGTACCAGGATGCCGTCAATGGCGTCATCCTTGTTGAGAATGTCGATGCGCTCAAGCAGTTCCTGCTGGGTGGTTGAGGCTGGCAATTCGATCAGTTCGGAGAGAAAACCGGCCTGTTCGCAGGAGTTACGTTTATTACGTACATACACCTGCGAGGCGGGGTTTTCACCGACCAGGATTACAGCCAGGCCCGGGCGCCGTTTGCCGGCTTCCAGAAGCTGGTCGACCTCTGTTTTCAGTTGTGCCTTGATATCGGCTGCAATCGCTTTTCCATCTAGAATTTGTGCTGTCATCTGGCTGTCGTCATGGTTTGCTGAACAGGGCGCATATAATACAGCGAATCGGCTCTGGAATCAGGTAGTTATTTCTGGAATCAGGTGGTTATTTGGAGAATAATGAGTATAGAACCTACGTGGAGGGAATCTATGCGTTTTCGTTACCAGGTTATTGCCGCCGCCGTCGTGCTGGCCGTGCTGCTGTTTTTCTTTCTCGGCAAGAGCGAGCCGGTAGTTGTCACAGTCGTACAGACAGAGACAGGAATGGTGGAGTCGACCGTTGCCAATACCCGCGCCGGCACAGTCAAGGCTTGTCTGCGTGCCCATCTCTCTCCAAGCATCGGCGGCCAGATCGCTGTGCTTAACGTCAGGGAGGGTGATGAGGTTGAAAAAGGTGCACTTCTGCTGGAGCTGTGGAACCGTGACCTGGTTGCACAGGTTGATTTCAGCAAACGCGAGCTGCAGGCCGCAAAGGCACGTGCCGAGGCGAGCTGTCTGAATGCGGACGTGGCCCAACGGGAGTCGGATCGCCTGCATCGTCTCAAAGACTCCGGTGCTGCCTCGGATGAGCAACTCGATAAGGTTCGAACACAGGCCAGTGCAATGGCGGCTGAATGCTCTGCTTCACAGTTACAGCTCGATGTGAGCGAGACCAGTATCGAACTTGCCGAGGCGCAGCTCGAAAAAACTCGTCTCTATGCACCATTCAACGGCACTGTTGCTGAACTTAATGGTGAACTCAACGAGTATGTGACACCTTCACCTCCAGGTATCGCAACACCGCCTGTTATCGACCTGGTTGATAACAGCTGCTTCTATATCTCGGCTCCCATCGATGAGGTGGATGTTGCGCGCGTGCGTCCTGGCCTGCCGGCAAGGGTGATGCTGGATGCCTACGGTCAACGTGAGTTTGCGGCCAAAGTCAGGCGGGTTGGCTCCTATGTTATTGATCTCGAAAAGCAGGCACGCACTGTTGATGTCGAGGTTGAGTTTGATAACCCGAAAGTACTCAAGTGTGTACTTGCCGGCTACAGTGCAGATGTCGAGATCATCCTCGATGTACATGAGAATGTGCTGCGAATTCCTACAGAGGCCGTCATCGAGGGCAAGCGGGTTTACCTGCTGAATGAGTCCTCAGGCCTGATCGAGCAGCGTGACATAGAAACCGGCATGGAAAACTGGGATTACACAGAGGTGTTGTCAGGCCTCGAAGAGGGTGACCTGGTTGTGACTTCCGTTGGCAAGGAAGGTGTCGAGGATGGCGCCGAGGCAGTGCGCGAAACAGGCAAATGATAGAACTCGATTCAATTGAGCGTGTCTTCCAGGTTGGCGATGAAGAGGTTCATGCGCTGAAGCATGTCACCCTGACAATTAAAAAGGGTGAGTACCTCTCAATTATGGGGCCATCCGGCTCCGGCAAGTCAACGCTGCTGAATATTCTCGGTCTGCTGGACCGGCCAACGTCCGGTACTTACAGGCTTGACAGTATCGATACCACCAGCATGGGTGACAATGAGCAGGCTGACACCAGGCGTCACAGGATCGGTTTCGTGTTCCAGTCCTATCACCTGGTACCACGCCTCACCGCGGCCGAGAATGTCGCTTTGCCGCTGATGCTTTCGGGCATGGCGCCAAAAGAGCGCCAGGTGATTGTTGAAAAGGCACTGGATAACGTCGACCTGCTCGACCGTGCCGATCACCGACCTGACCAGCTCTCTGGCGGACAGCGCCAGCGTGTTGCTATTGCGCGTGCGACCATCATGCAGCCGACGATACTGCTGGCAGACGAGCCAACCGGCAACCTCGACCATGTATCGGGTGAATCTGTCATCGAGGTGCTGGAAGCGCTCAACAAGCAGGGAATTATTCTTATTGTCGTCACTCACGATATGGAAATCGGCGAGCGTGCTACGCGCAGGATTCGCATGGTTGACGGCAGTATCAGCAAGGATATCAGTTGAGATGCGCGTCGGGGATACAGTCCGCTACGGTTTCAGTAACGTCAGCGGTTCACCTGTACGTGCATTTTTGCTGTTGCTGGCGATGTCGATCGGTGTTGCCTCGGTTGTCATGCTCAGCACGCTCGGAGAAGCAGCACGTCTCTATGTAGTCAACCAGTTCTCGGCACTTGGTACGCATCTCCTCATTGTCTTGCCCGGACGCTCCGAAACAACCGGAGGAGCACCTCCGCTTCTGGGTGCTGTGCCACGTGACCTGACTCTTGATGACTCAAATGCATTGTTGCGCGGCCCATCGGTCAGCAGGGTGGCTCCCATTGTCGTCGGATCAGCGCCGATATCATTTCGAAGTCTCGAACGCGAGGCGACTATCATCGGGACGACCGTGGATTATGGCGAGATTCGCGAAATTGCCATCAGCCAGGGGCGATTCCTGCCAAGCGCTGATATCAAGCGGGGTGATGCTGTTTGCGTCATTGGTGAAACAATCAGGCAGGAACTATTTGGCGGTGAGCGCGCACTGGGGCAATCCGTCCGTATCAACAGCTACCGCTACAGGGTGATTGGTATACTTGGCGATGAAGGTCAATCACTCGGTATGGAGATGGGTGACGCTGTTTTTATTCCGGTCGCTTCCGCGCAGGCACTGTTTAATACCGAGTCACTGTTTCGAATCATGGTGCAGGCCACCCAGCGTGAGACCATTCCATCAGCAAAAGAGGATGTCATTCGTATTTTGCGTGAGCGTCACGATGGTGAGGATGATGTTACTGTGATTACGCAGGATGCAATTCTCGGTACATTCGATCGCATCCTCAAGGCGTTGACCTACACAGTGGTTGGCATCGCAGCTATCAGTCTTGCTGTTGCCGGCGTATTGATTATGAATGTAATGCTTGTCTCCGTGTCACAGCGCACATCCGAGATCGGTTTGCTAAAGGCACTGGGTGGCTCAAAACGGCAAATACTCATCCTGTTCCTCTCCGAGGCAGCGCTACTGTCAGTTATAGGTGCAGTCAGTGGAATTCTGATCTCTTTTGCAGGTGTCTCGGCACTGGATGGATTGTTTCCGACATTTCCGCTGACAACGCCATTGTGGGCCTATGTGAGTGCACTGATTGTTGCCATCGTTACCGGCCTGGTGTTCGGCATTATGCCGGCACGGCGTGCTGCGCGGCTGGACCCGGTTGATGCGTTGATGAGGCACTGATATGCAGGCAACAGATTTCATTCGCCTTACGCTCGGTTCTGTTTTTTCACAGCACCTGCGCAGTTTTCTTACTGCCCTGGGAATTGCTGTTGGTGTTGCTGCCGTGGTGCTGCTGACATCAATCGGCGAGGGAGTGCATCGCTTCGTGCTTGCCGAGTTCAGCCAGTTCGGTACCAATATCCTTGCAGTGACACCGGGAAAGAATACAACTTTTGGCATGTCGGGGGCTGTTATCAACACGGTGCGTCCGCTGACCATGGAGGATGCCGAGGCTCTCAAACGTATTGCCGATGTTGAGGCGGTAGTTTCGGTGGTGCAAGGTAATGCTGAGGTCGAGTTCGGCAAGCGTAGTCGGCGCACCATGATTATTGGTGCGGGACACGCGGTTCCCGCTGTATGGCAGATGGATGTCAAGATTGGCCGCTTTCTGCCGGATGATGATCCAAGAAATGCGCGTGCTTTCGCGGTGCTCGGAAGCAAGATGGCTGATGAGCTGTTTGGCAGTCGCAGTCCCCTCGGCGAGATCGTGCGTATCGCCAGTGAACGATTTCGTGTGATCGGCGTGATGGAATCGAAAGGCACTATGCTTGGATTTGATCTAGATGACACCCTCTTTATACCTGCCGGCAGAGCACTCGAGATGTTCAACCGGGAAGGTGTCATGGAGATTGATTTGCTATATCGCTCGACGGCGAACGTGGAGCAGCTCGAAGAGCAAATATCACGTCTCATGCAGGCGCGACATGGTTACGAGGATTTCACCATTATCACGCAGGAGGAGATGCTCGAAACACTCGGTTCAATTCTAGATATCCTGACACTCGCGGTGGGCGCGCTTGGCGGCATCTCCCTGCTTGTCGGGGGTGTTGGTATTCTTACCATTATGTCGATCGCCGTGAATGAAAGAACGCATGAAATCGGCCTGCTGCGTGCACTAGGTACACGTCGCAGGCAGGTGCTTGGCCTGTTCCTGGGCGAGGCGGTACTGCTTTCTGCAACAGGTGGATTTGCCGGTCTTGTCATCGGTGCCGGTGGTGCTGCACTGCTGGGCTTGGCGATACCGGCATTGCCTGTGCACACGCCCTGGTATTTTGTTCTGCTCGCCGAACTGATGGCGGTGGTAATCGGAGTGATTGCAGGTGTTGCACCTGCTCGCAGGGCCGCAAGCCTTGATCCTGTTGAAGCACTGCGTGCAGAATAGAATCAAATGATATGCAGGGGACCGTTCAGGGGTGATTTGAGTTTCCGGAACATGCTTCTATTTACCTGGAGATGACCAGATGCGTTTGCTGTTGCTGATTTCTTTTTTGCTGCTGGCTGCCTGCCAGAGCAATCCATTTGACTCTTCCGCGGAGCAAGCATCCAGTGCAGATACCGATAGACGTGCAGAATTCAAATCTTCCCTCAATGAGGATGAGATTATGAGTCAGTCACAGGTGATCAAGATTCTCAAGGAGAATGGCTATGTCGGTGGTGCTGGCTTCATGGATGTCAATGGAGAGAGAACCTATTGTGAGTTTGCCGGCAAGCGCCCATCAGACGGGGCAACCATCTGTATTCAGAAGGACGAGGAGAAGGGTGAAGTCATTGTTACAAGGCCTCGCCTCGGGAATATCGGTCTCAGGCGCTTGTAGCTGTACAGTATATTCAGAATGGATTGAAGAAATACCTTGTACCCGCTCTTATTCGTCACACAAATGCTCACCGTTTAGTATCGCATTGATGTATGCCTTGCCATTTTCCAGCTTGATAAAGTGCCGCCAGCTTTTCACCGCAAAGTAACTCGGATTCAGGTTGAGATAAACTTCGCTGATCTCCTCATCGCAAGTAAAGGCTGGTACATCGATCCGGTCAAGAATGGATTCTCTTAGTTCTGCAGGCATCATCGAAAACTGAACAACATAGGCAATATATTCGTGGGCAACAGTCGACAGCCTGGTGAACCTGGTATTTTCATGTGTATATGCGTGACTGACTTCATGCACTATGAAACTATAATGGAGTTCCCTGCTGGGAGGGAGTCCAAATGGACGTCCCAGCCTGGTTCCAGCTAGATGTGTGGCATAGTCGACTATTTCTACACGCCTGACCTTGGCATTGAATAGGCCGATAATGGGTATTGGATGCAGTGACCTGGAAGCGTCATCCAGAATTTCAATCTCAAGATGCGCCGATGTATTGAAACCGAGACTGCTCATCAACTTGGCTGTATCAGCGACTGCCTCACACACCATGACGAAATCCGCCGTATCCATACCCGAGACAGTTGCATTTGCATTCGGGCACACCAAGGGCTCTTCTGCCACGGCGACCGAACAGGTCAACAGAAGAAATAATCCAAAAATGTTCTTGAGAGTCGACACTATACGGATTCTCCTTTAGCAAAGATGCTCTCATCTAATATTATAGGTCGACATGGATATCTACTGTAGACCTGCCAGTTCCTTGAATGTAATCTTGAGTGCTTCTGATTATTTAGTTACCGGGAACATTTCATGAAACATTTTTTATCAATCCTTTCTATTTTCATTCTGATACAGAGCGCAAATGCGACAGAAACTGAAACTGTTGATGCAGGTGCCGGCATATTTGTTCTCTCGTCGGAAACCGAGGTGACAGGCCCGCATGGAATGAAAGCGAGGGAATACGAGTTTGCAGTACCTGTCTCGACAGAGGGTCTTGAGGATGGCTGGAACTACAGCAAGGTAGACCGAAAAAAGCACGGTCTGCAACTCTACCTCGACAAGGAGAGGCTGTCAGTTGAGTATTACGTGGACGGCAAGAAACGCTCCACAGCGTCCTACAAGGGCGGTGAACCGAATGGCTGGTTCTATAACTATGATGAAAACAGGAAGAAGCATGGCCTGCAGCACTACTTCTCTGGCGATTATCAGTCAGTTGAGGAGTTCGTTAACGGTAAAAAAGTCGCCGCTTACCACTACAAGGATGGTCAGCCGGATGGTTGGTTCTATACTTATAACGAGAATAAGAAGAAAGATGGTGTGCAGACCTATGTCAGTGGTGATTACTGGTCAATCGAGACATTTGATAACGGCAAGAAGGATGGCCTGTCAGGCGCCTGGACAGGCACTAAAAAAGATGGCTGGCACTATACCTGGGCGCAGGGTAAAAAGACCGGTAAAACCTACTACAAATAACTGGCGAATTCATCACGCACTCGACTGATTCAATAGTGGTGGATCGGCACAAGGAGAAGACATGTCATTACAACTATTTCTTCCATACGAAGAGCGTACGTTATCTCTGAAAAATCGCATGGTGATGGCGCCCATGACCCGTTGTCGTGCAGCCGAGGGGGATATACCGACTCCATTGATGGCCGAGTATTATGCACAGCGAGCAACGGCGGGCCTTATTATTACTGAGGGGATCCCGGTTTCAAACAAAGCACGCGGCTACCTTTGGACACCCGGTATCTATACACGTGAGCAAACGGACGGATGGAAGCAGGTGACTGCAGCAGTGCATGAGAAGTCATGCCAGATTTATGCACAGATATGGCATACCGGACGTGTCTCTCATACCAGTCTTCAGCCGAATAATGAGCAACCGGAGGGCGCAACAGACGAGGCGCCCGGAGATGCCGTCTGCTTTGCCTATGACGAGGATGGCAACCCGGCTAACGTTCCAATCAGTACACCTGTACCACTGGAAGCAAAAGGGATTGAGAGAATACGCAACGAGTTTGTACAGGCCGCGCTGAATGCACGCGAGGCAGGTATGGATGGTGTCGAAATCCACGGCGCCAACGGCTACCTGTTCGACCAGTTTCTCAACTCTGTCGTTAATACCCGCGATGATAAGTATGGCGGTTCGGTCGAGAATCGCTGCCGCCTGTTGCTTGAGACTGTTGATGCCGTCAGTGAAGCGATTGGCGCTGAGCGAACCGGTGTGCGTATTTCACCTAATGGTAAGTTCAATTCGATGCCGGAAGATCCACTGATGGAGGAGACTTTCATCCATCTTGCCAACGAGCTTGAGAAAAGGAATATTGCTTTTCTTCATATCAACGACCAGGGGTCATTTGGAATGCCACCGATCCCCGTGGAGTTGATACAGAAAATACGCGCCGCTTTCAGTGGGCCGGTGATTTTGTGTGGAGGCTATGATGCACAACGAGCACAGGATGCACTTGCGAGCGGATTAGCAGACCTGGTTGCTTTCGGTACCTCCTATCTTGCAAATCCCGATCTTCCGGCACGTCTGCAAAATGGTTGGCCGTTAAATCAGCCTGATATGGATACTTTTTACGGCGGAGGTGCCGAGGGCTATACCGATTACCCGGTCTATGAAGGGTAGTTTGCGATGAAGACTATTGTTTGAGCCGGTTCTGTTGCTTGCAGCAGGGTTCTTCGGTGGGATGCTTAACTCGATTGCAGGCGGGGGGAGTTTTATCACTTTTCCCGCCTTGCTTTTTGTTGGTGTGCCACCAATCAGCGCTAACGCAACAAATACCTTCGCTTCCTGTTCTGGATATCTCAGTGGTGCCTATGCCTTTCGCAAGGAGTTGCGGGAACATAAAAAAGCGTTACCGCTGATCATGCTGATTAGCCTGCTTGGTGGTGTTACAGGTGCATGGCTACTCCTGCAGATGCCGGAATCCCTGTTCCGAGAGGCGATTCCATGGTTGCTTCTGTTTGCAATCCTGTTGTTTGTTTTTGGTGAGAAATTAAACCAGTCGCTTCGACAATATGCAGGGGCACACAAGTATGCATCATCCTTTGGGCACCTGATGCTTATCCTCGTGCTGCTTGGTATCACTATTTACGGTGGCTTTTTCAATGCCGGGCTTGGAATCATTGCACTTAGTTATCTTGCATTGGCAGGCTATACCAACATCAACACGATGAACGGTATCAAGTTGCTGATCTCCTCGACGGTCTCTCTTGTCGCAATTGCGCTTTTCATAGCTGATGGAGTCATCGCCTGGTACGAAGGGGTTCTTGTCCTGGTTGGTACCTTGTGCGGAGGCTATATCGCAGCACATTTCTCGCGCAAGTTACCTCAGCAACTCGTCAGGGGTTTTGTTGTACTGATAGGCAACCTGGTAACGGTTTACTACTTTTATGATGTCTATCTTGTCTCCTGATGTTTATGAAATCAGGACAATAGCTGAATCTTTTTTTTGAGTTGATCATTCCATGTCAGGGCCTTGTAATCGAATCCCAGTTCCTGCGTTGGTTTGATGACCTGAAAATAGGGTGACAGGTCAAAATCACAGGGCGTGAACAGCGAGTGATGCCTGATGTGATGAATCTCGTTGACACGCGTATCGGATTCAATCTGCTCTTTCAGAGATGGTTTCTCTATGATTGGCAGAATCGGGTAGTGCACACTTTGAAATGCCTGTGCTATCAGGGTGCTGCAGATAGCCCGTGTCGGATCGCCACTGCCGAGAGCAAGCATACGCCTGCGCATGAACGACGGTACAGGTGGTGTCGGTAAAAGGTAGCGCGCCAGATCAAATACATTCTTCAGGTCGTAGGAGTGCCCGATGCGGCTCACAGCATAATTTATCACACGCTCACAATCCGTTTTGGATAGATTAATCGGTCGACAGATTCGTGTGCTGAAATGTTCGTACCTTGACAGGGGGAGTGTAATCACGCCTTTCGTGATATCAGCCTCAACCAGGGTGGGTGAACTCTCTGCATCAAGTCCCTGTCCCATGGTATTGCCGATAAAGAGAGCTGAGTGTGACCAAGTGATTGGGTCAGGTACTTGATTGCCGTGCTGATACGTGTGTTTCCCTCGACAAGTAAAACATCACCTGGCCGCAGGATTGTCATGAACTCCTGCGGTCTGACCAGGTAATGCGGCCGATGCGTTGTGATCGGAGTATTCAGGTACTCCGCCAGGTTCCGGCCAAGCCATTGAAACGGTCTGTTCATCTTGTCTGTCCCCACTCTTTCAAGCGCTCGCAGATATCAGGCTAATGTCCCTCATAAAGCACCTCGACCATGCCATGGTAATTCGCAAGAATCTTTTTGCGTTTCAGTTTCATTGTCGGTGTCATCATGCCGTTTTCAATAGTGAATGGCTCATCGACAATAGCAACACCACCCAGGTGAACATAACCGGGAATTTCATGCAGTGTGGGTAGCAAGGCTTCCAAAAGTACGCTTTCAGCCTTACTACCGGGAGCAGCATCTTGATTCATTCTTTCGTTCAGAAGTGACTTGTTGGCAACAACGAGAGCCGTCAGGAAGGGGTGTCCTTCACCGATTACGAGAACTTGCTCAACAAGTTGAGAACTGGAGAGTGCTTGCTCGATTTCTGACGGGCCGATTTTCTCGCCTGTAGAAAGCACCAGGATGTCCTTGATACGACCGGTGATCCTGATGTGTCCGCGAGGACCGATCTCGACCTGGTCACCTGTATGCAGCCAACCATCATCAGTCATGATCTCAGCAGAGGCCTGTGGCTGGTTCCAGTATCCCGCCATGATACAAGGACTGCGTGTGAGTAATTCATCATTCTCTCCGACACATACCTCGATACCCGGCAGGGGAGTGCCGACGCTTTCAGGCTCATTGTCTTCAAGACGGTTGACTGATATCACGGGGCTTGTCTCCGTGAGACCGTAACCCTGCAGTATCTCAATGCCAAGCGAGATAAAGAATCGGCTGATCGGTGGAGCCAGAGGAGCTCCACCACTGATTGCGAATCGTAGTCTTCCACCCAGCTTGGACCGTATTTTGGCACCAACCAGTCGGTCCAGAAGAGGGTGGAATAACAGTTTTGGTGACCATCCGGCACGATGCTGACGGTGGAGGAAATGGTGCCAACCGACATTAACAGCCATGGAAAACAGTCTCTGTTTGACAGCGGAAGACGATGCGAGTGTCTCCTCGATACGCGCATGGACCCGTTCATAAATTCTCGGCACCGAGATAAGCAGGGTTGGTTTGACGTATTGCAGGTCTTCACCAAGCAGCTCGATAGAGCGTGCAAAGGCAACACTGCTTCCTGCGACAATCGGCAGGTAGTATCCGATTGTTCTCTCCAGGGCGTGAGAGAGCGGCAGGAACGAAAGCATCAGGTCATCTTCCCTGACTTCCACGGCACTGAGACCTGCCTCGGTATTAAACAGAATATTACGGTGCGTCAGCATGACGCCCTTGGGTCGTCCGGTTGTGCCTGATGTATAGACGATTGTCGCCAGGTCATCTGCGTTGGTCAATCCATTGGCAAGGATGCCTGCAAATCCGGGAAGCGACTTTTTCACGAGTCTGTAATTGGAGGGTGCATCATAAAGCACTTCAAAGGAGAAGAGTGCATCCAGTGTTTGAATGCGACTCCTGATATCAACCAGGGTATCCCACTGTTCCTGTCCCTTGATCAGCAAGGCCTTGCATCCGGCATCTTTCAGGATCCAGTCGATATTGTCTGCCCTGTCACTGGTGTAGATGGGTACGCTGACCAATCCCAGTCCGAGAGCTGCTTGATCAAAGATCACCCACTCACGACTGTTATTCATCATGATTGCGACACGGTCACCCTGAACCAGGTGCAGGCTTCTCAGCATTGATTGCCAAAGGCAAACTTCGTCTGCCGTCTCTTTCCATGTGTAATTTTGCCAGGCTTGTTTTTTGTCGTCGTATTGCATGTAGGCAAGTGAGTCAGGATTGAGGCGTACACGTCGTCTGAATACTTCGTCGAGTGTTGTATGTGTTGTCATTTGCAGCACTTGCGACCTGGTTGCGAGTTCGCCTGAATGATTAACAACACCATGGTCTGACGGTGAAAAGTGAAGTGGTGTAGTGGTAGCCATATTAACCTCCTTCCAGCTGTTTCCAGCCAGGTCCGGGAGAGAAGCGTTTACCATGTTTTTTTTCGAGTGACTTCAATTGGTCGACGATCTCTCGTGCTCCGTGTGTGTGTATGTAGTTAATTGGGCCGCCGGTGAATGGAGCAAAACCGGCGCCAAATATAATCCCTGCATTGAGCTCATCATCGCTGCCGACAATCCCGTCGTGACGACAGGAGACTGCTTCGTTGAGCAAGTTGAGAATGAGTCTTTGCTGCAATTCGGGTGTGAATTCCGAATTCTTTCTGTTGGTTATTTTTCCGTTTTTCCAGCTGTAGTACCCGCTGCCGCTTTTGCGTCCGAGCTCGCCATTGCCAACCTTCTCTGCAAGTGACCCGGGTACTTCACAGTGTTGAAACTGGCTCATTTTTCGAGCGACAGAGAGTGCGATATCCAGGCCGACCGTGTCAGCAAGTTCGACTGGCCCCATAGGCATGCCAAATGCCTTCGCAGCCTGGTCGATTGCTGCAGGATCTTCACCTTCATCGATCATCATCACAGCTTCAAGCAGGTAGGGCATGAGAACCCGGTTGACCAGGAATCCAGAACAGCTGGTGACCCGCAATGGCAATTTTTTCAGCTGCAGTGCAAATGCCATAGCCTTGTTAATCACGCTGCTGTCGGTTTTTCCGGTATGGATAATCTCCAGAAGCGGCATTTTTGCAACCGGGTTGAAAAAGTGCAGTCCAACGAGTCGCTGTGGGTCAGGTAGTGATTCACCCAGGGATTCCAGCGGAATACTCGAGGTGTTTGTTGCAAGAATTGCATCGGCTTTCATGCGAGGTACAACGGATGCAAAGAGCGCCTGCTTGGCATCGACATCCTCGATAATCGCCTCGATGACAAGATCAGCTTTATTCACGCCATTGCCTGCAGGGTCGGGAATCAGCCGATCCATCGCCTGAGTTACAAGGCGAGGATTTTTAAGCCGCTTTTCGAACAGTTTGTTTGCTCTTTTAAGAGCACGTGCAAGCTGTTGCTTACTGGTATCTTGCAGGCTGACTTGCATGCCATGGAGAACTGCCCAGGCTGCAATATCACCTCCCATAATGCCTGCACCGATGACATGCAGATGTTCATGCTTCTCAACATCCATGGCTGCCTTTGCACGTAATGTTTCCTGAAGTAAAAATACGCGTACGAGACTCTGCGCCGTTTTGCCACACAGCAGGCGGGAAACCCGGGTTACCTCGCTGCGATACATGGCAGCCTTGTTGCACGCATGTTGTCTCCAATGCTCTATGAGAGCGTAGGGGGCGGGGTAGTGGGCCTCATTTGCATGTTCGGTTGCTGCTTTTCTCATGCGTATCGCTACAAGGTTTCGAACCAGCGGAAGCCCTGCCAGTTTCTCTATCAGGCGTACCCTGTTGCGAGTCGGTAATTGCTTCTGCACATACAGGGCAGCTGATTCGAGCTGTCTCAGTGGAACCGCATCATCGACCAGTCCAATACGTTTTGCAGCTGTTGCCGAGAGTGTGCGACCTGACAGCATGAGTTGCATGGCTGCAAGGTGGCCGATGCGTTCAATTGACCTGACACTGCCCCCGAATCCGGGAAAGATACCAAGCCTCACTTCCGGGAATCCGAGGCGCGTATGCAACTCATCGGTTGCGATGCGGTAATCACAAGCGAGTGCAAGTTCAAGACCGCCTCCAAGGCAGTGGCCATCAATCGCTGCAACACTGATGCAGGAGAGTTGTTCAAGCCTGAAGAGAAGCTGATGCGCGTTGGTTATCACGGCCTCGGCCTCGGCAATCTCATTCATGCCGGCAAACTGCCTGATATTGGCGCCAGCCATAAAACCGGCACGCTTGCCAGAATGAATGATGAGCAGCTTCGGTGTGTCACTCTCCAGCATATCGAGACAATGTGAGAATTCATCCATGGTCTCTGCGCTCAGCGTGTTTACTTTTGAATCCAACTGGTCGAAGGTGAGCCAACAGATGCCGGATGCTTCATGTGTCAGATGCCAGTGTTTCATGGTGCCACCCTCCTCATCAGCAGGGCGCCGCCTTGTCCGCCACCAATACAGAGACTGGCGATGCCAAGATCGCCCTGTTCCCGCTCAAGCACGCGCGCCAGGTGCATGGTTATTCGGGCGCCACTGGTGCCGACCGGATGTCCAAGGCTGATACCGCCTCCGTCAGGATTGAGACGTTCAGAGGGGATAGCCCGAAAAGGTGTATCGGTATCCAGTTCATCGCGACAAAACGCAGGATCCTGAATTGCGCGCAAGCAAGCGATAACTTGTCCTGCAAAGGCCTCGTTGATTTCCCACCAGTCGATGGCATCTGTATCCAACCGGTGACGTTTCAACAACTGGGCAATGGCATAGACAGGACCTAGTCCCATCTGCCTTGGATCGAGACCGGCCCAGCTGATGTCGAGGATTTCAGCAGATGGCGTCAGGCCATGCTTCTCGAGGGCTTCTTCGGAGGCAAGCAGCAGGCAGCTTGCACCATCTGTTACCTGTGCCGAGTTACCAGCCGTAACACGTCCATATTTACGGTCGAAAACAGGTTTCAGCTTTGCCAGGTTGTCGATAGAGCTGTCGAGCCTGAGTCCATCGTCATCTTCGATCAGGCCGGCTTCGCTAAACAATGGAACGATCTCGTTTCTGAGGAGGTCGCGTGCAGCGGCAAGACGTTGATGACTGGTCACAGCGAAGGCATCCATCTCTTCACGACTGATATTAAATCGGCTGGCAAGCTCCTCGGTGGTCTGTCCCATCGAGAGCCCTGCGATCGGATCCGTGAGTCCGCGCAGCAGTGCGATAACGGGAACCAAGTGATGTCTGCGCAGGCGTCCAAGCTGCTGCAGTTTTTTCGGCAGAGAGCGTGCTCGCTTAAAACCAGCCAGCCAGGTCACCATCTTCAGGTTGAGTAACACCGGGTGATGACTCATCGCCTCGGTGCCGCCAGCAAGCACCAGGTTGGCGCGGCCAAGCGCAATATCCTTGGCTGCCGAATCAACAGCCTGCATCCCGGATGCGCAGTTCCGCTGTACGCTCCATGCCGGTACCTTGTCACCGCAAGCGAGACGCAATGCAATCACACGGGCAATGTTCGCTTCATCCGGACCTGATGAGACGCAGCCGAATATCACTTCATCAAGATCGTCCGGTTTGAACGGCTGCCCGAGGAGCAGGCTGCGTCCTGCTGTAACCGCGAGGTCAGATGCCCGGAAAGCTCCGGGTACGCCCCTGGCCTTGAGTTGCGGTGTGCGCAGGCCATCCACCAGGTAGACGGGACGCTGCAGAGAAGTTTTTATATTCATGCTGCACCGCCTGCTAATTGGTGTGAATGATTGTGATCCTGACCGCTCTGTGTGTAGTCCCTGAAAGCATCGACACGAACAACTGCAGCACTTAGTTCAAGATAGTCACGGTAGAGTTGCTGCTCCTGTGAGGAGAGCATGCCATTCGCAGCAGCTTCACTGATCTGTTCGTCAAGCTGCCTGGAATCAAGCTTGCCTTCACGCCGTAGTTGTTTGAGTCGTCTCTCGATTCGACTGACATCATCGGCGAGGCGAAAGGTGCGTTCCAGCAGGGCAGTCTTGTGGCTGGTATCAGGGTGAATGAATACACCCTTGATGAGTTGCTCACGAATACGGGAGGGTTTCAGAAGCACGGCAGCTGCTTCGTGTGCTGCCTTGTCAGATGGTTCTGAAAACAGGTATCCGCGCGGAAAAGTGAGGAGTCGTAATAACCATGCAAGCGACCTGTTCGGCATGTTGCGGTAGAGTGAACGGAAACTCTCCTGCATGCGATAGAGACTTTCCTGCAGCGTCCAGCGTACCAGCGGGTACTCCTCAGTGGTTTCACCCTGTTCGCGGTATTGCCTGAGGACTGATGATGAAAGATAGAGTTCAGACAACACGTCACCAAGGCGTGCCGAGAGACGCTCGCGTCGTTTCAGTGAACCGCCCAGCGTCATCATGGCGACATCGGCGCTGAGCGCCAGGGCCGTGCTCATCCACGAGAGTGTCTGGTAATAACGTTCAACCCTGCTTGCCGGTACCCGGGCTGAACGGCCACTAGTCATACCACGCACAAATACCCTGGCGCTATTGCCAAGCAGGAATGACGCATGACCGAGCAGCGCCTTGTCAAAATCGATAATGCCCTGGTTTTGATTGCTATTGTGAACTGCACTGAATTCCTTCAGTACCCACGGATGGCAGCGAATCGCACCTTGGCCAAAAATGATCATTGAACGCGTTAATATGTTGGCGCCCTCTACAGTGATGGCAATTGGTATCGCCTGGTAAACCCTGCCGATCAGGTTCGAAGGGCCGAGACAGATGCCACTGCCACCCTGTATATCCATGGCGTCATTGATAACTGTGCGGTACTTCTCTGTCAGGTGATACTTGATGATGGCCGATACGACTGAGGGTTTTTCGCCCTGGTCAAGGTAATCAAGAGTCAGGCGACGTGCTGCATCCATCTGGTAAGTTAGTCCGGCAATACGTGCAAGCGGCTCTTCAATTCCCTCAAAGCGCCCGATTGGCTGGTTAAACTGCCTGCGGATTGCCGCATAGGCACCTGTGAAACAACATGCAGCCTTGCCGGCACCGGTAGAGAGAGCCGGTAATGAAATACCGCGACCTTCTGAAAGACTTTCGACCAGCATGGTCCAGCCCATGCCGATTCCCTCTCTGCCACCGATAATGTTGTCCAGGGGTATGAAAACATCTCTACCCCGGTTGGGGCCATTCATGAACGGGATATTGAGCGGTATGTGGCGTTCACCGATCTCCACACCATTTGTGTTACGGGGAATCAGGGCAACAGTGATACCCAGATCTTCTTTCTCCCCCAGCAGGTGATCCGGATCGAGGCAACGAAAGGCGAGGCCGATGAGGGTCGCAACCGGCCCCAGCGTAATATAGCGTTTTTCCCAGTTAAGCCTTAGCCCCAGGGTTTCTTTTCCCTGGTGTTTTTCAACACAGACCACGCCGGTGTCAGGAAGCGAACCTGCGTCCGATCCGGCCTGGGGGCCTGTCAGGGCAAAGCAGGGGATGTCGGTTCCGTTGGCCAGTTTCGGCAGCCATTTTTTCTTTTGCGCATCGGTTCCATAATGCAGCAGGAGTTTCCCAGGCCCAAGAGAATTGGGCACCATGACGGTGACTGCTGCAGTGATACTGTGAGTCGCCAGTTTCATCACGACCTCGGAGTGTGCGAGGTTGGAGAACTCAAGTCCTCCCCATTCGCGCGGTAAGATCATGCCGAAAAAACCCTCTTTCCTGATATAGCTCCACGCCTCGGGCGGAAGATCATGATCCTTGTGCGTCACCTGCCAGTCGTCAATCATATGGCACAGATGGTTAACCGGTCCATCAATGAACGCCTGCTCCTCTCTGCTCAGTCTGGATGATGGTGTGGAATGCAACTGTTGCCAGTCAGGGTTGCCGGAGAAGAGTTGACCGTCCCAGCCGATTGTGCCGGCATTCAATGCCTGTTGTTCAGTCTCTGACAGTCGTGGCAGAACTCTCTTGAAGCGTGCATGAAGAGGGGCTGTGAACCACTTGATGCGCAATACGGGGATCATCGCCACGGTAGTGATGGTAGCGATCACAATAGTCAGAATGACCAATAAGCCCTGCATGGGAATCTCCTTTATCCTCTTGCAAATTAGACATGCTTTTCGGGCCTTTTCTTGCAATCAAAGACATGCAGTCTGTAATGAAATAGAAAATATAAATAATAAAAACAATATATAAAGAATATTATCTAATGTATTTAATTAATATAAAAGAAGGCTGCCTTTTCAGACAGCCTCCCATTTATATTCTGATTATTTCTCTTTCAGAAAGCTGAGAATTTCAGCATCTTCTTCGGAAACACGCTTGAGGATTGGTCCTACTTCACTGCCCATGACTTTGCTCATCAGTCCCATATTCATGGATGCGACATAGGTCTTGCCATCACTCTTTTCATACACGGAAACTGAGCAAGGCATCATGACAGAAACATATTTGTTGTTGTCACTGGCGAGCATTTGTGCGGCGATTTCAGGCTTGCACAGCTTGAGAACACTGATCTTTCCAGGGTCTGGCTGATTGTGTTTCAGCATTGATGCCTGGAAGTTGTACACTTTTGGAACCAGCCAGCCAGTAGCCTTGGCGTTGGCCTTGATGGTTTCAACTGTCTTGCCATAGTCGTAATGGCTCTCTTCCTCATGAATCATCATGGAGCCCATGTCGCAGGCGCTGAGGATGAGAGTAGTGAGAGTGACAATCAGGATTGTCTTCAAGGTTTTCATGGCTATAACTCCTTTGTTACTGTGTATACGAACATTAGCTTCCTCTAATGCTCTAATATAACTATAGGCACTAGAACGCTTATTAGTATTGATGAATCACATTGACAATCATGATTTGTTTTCAGTTAGCCGCCAGTTTGATAAGTGATTCTTACTTGTATTTTCCAAGAGCTTTACTAACCTCAGGTAAACGCCGGAAAAAAAGGCGGAGTACCCTTGCCAATTTGAGGAGGTAACCACCATGAATCAAAATTGTTCAGATGTGTTGATACATATCGATGAAGAGATCAGTGATGATTATATTCACGGTCTCGAAAGGGAGATTTCCTGCAAGGACGGTGTTTACAGTGCCTGCGTACACGAGAATGCGCGACACCTGATGCTGGTTGAGTTTGACCCGGATGATATTCGGGCGAACGAGTTGCTGAACACGGTGAAAAACCATGGCCTGCATGCAGAACTGGTCGGTTTGTAGAAGTTAAGTCATAGTCGATTTTTGTATTGTAAGAACAGTTGTGGCTATTCCCACTGTTCTTTATTTTTTTACAGGCGAAATCACTCCTCTGTATTCCTCATTGCAGTTTCATATTACCCATGTATGCTTTTAGTGTAAGAGTTGTAACAGGGGGTTGATATGAAGCACATCAAGGTGCTTGGTTCCGGATGCAAGAACTGCGAGACCACGGCGAACCTGCTCAGAATTGCTGCACAGGAAGCTGGTGTTGAAGTCGAGATAGAAAAGGTGACAGATATTGCGGACATCATGAGCTATGGTGTTATGTCGACGCCCGGTATTGTCATTGATGAGCAACTGGTTCATGCAGGAGGCCTGCCCGCCCCGGATATGGTCAGGCAATGGGTCACCGGGTAAGACGACAATAGTTTACCTTCAGGATGTTTGATTCATTCGCCACATTGCTAATTTACCAATTAGCAGGTCTCGATCCCGATAGCCGTATCGGCGCTGCACTCCATTTTTTCGTAATGGATATTACGAAGATTTTCGTGCTTTTGATTGTCATCATCTATTTGATGGGCCTGATTCGCCTTCTGTTTTCACCCGAGCGCGTGCGCCATTTTATACGCAACAGGCCTGATTGGCAGGCGCGTGGTATGGCAGTCAGCCTAGGCGCTGTGACGCCATTCTGCTCCTGCTCTTCGGTACCCCTGTTTATCGGTTTTGTAGAAGCCGGAATTCCGCTTGGTGTCACTTTTTCTTTCTTGATTGCATCCCCGATGATTAACGAGGTCGCGGTTGTGATCCTGGCGAGTATTCTCGGATGGAAGTTGGCAGTGCTCTATGTCATTGCCGGTCTCAGTGTTGCGTGGATTGGAGGTCTCGTGATGCAGAAGCTGAAGCCGGAACGCTGGGTAGAGGAGTATGTCTGGCAAATCAGAATGGTCGAGGGGAATTTACCGCAACAGGACAGCTCCTTCAGAAGTCGTCACTTGTATGCAGTTTCCGAAGTGAAAGAGATTGTCGGTCGAATCTGGTTGTGGGTTGTTTTAGGTATTGGTGTTGGTGCCTTGTTTCACGGGTTTGTTCCGGAGGAGTGGGTTTCAACTTATCTTGCTGCCGGCAACTGGTATGACGTACCGGCAGCTGTCGTCATGGGTATCCCGCTCTATTCAAATGCTACAGGTGTGATTCCTGTTGCAGAAGCGATGCTTGGCAAGGGGGTTGCCATCGGAACAACAATCGCATTGATGATGAGTATCGCGGCACTCTCCCTTCCCGAGATGCTGATCCTGCGCAAGGTAATCAAGTGGCAGGCACTTGCACAATTTGCGGGAGTGCTTGCCACTTCATTTATTCTTGTCGGATGGTTGTTTAACCTGCTCGCCTGAATTGTTATTCAGTCAGGGATATTCTCTCCATTTCGACTTCCTGGTCAAAAGGCTTTGCCAGCAGTGAATACATCACAGGTACAACAAACAGGGTGAAGAGGGTGCCGATGCTAAGGCCAACTGTAATGACGAGCCCTATGTTGTTTCTTGATACAGCGCCTGCACCTGATGCCATCACCAGTGGCATGACACCCAGCACCATTGCCGCCGTTGTCATCAGGATGGGGCGTAAACGCAGTGCTGCAGCCTCCTTGACGGCAGCAATCCTGTCCTTGCCCTGCTTCTGAAGCTGGTTGGAAAATTCAACGATCAGGATGCCGTGCTTGGAAATCAGTCCAATCAGTGTAATCAATCCGACCTGGGTGTAGATATTCATCGTGGCCATGCCGAAAAAGAGCGGGATCATGGCACCAAAGATCGATAACGGTACCGTGATAAGGACAACAAAGGGGTCACGGAAGCTTTCGAACTGTGCTGACAGTACAAGGTAAATGACGATCAGGGCGAGTACAAAAGTCATCATCAAGGCAGTGCCTTCCTGTTCAAACTGACGACTCTGTCCAGCATAATCGTGCATGAATCCCTGTGGTGCAATCTCTTCAAGTGTTTTGCTCAGGAACTCATGTGCATCAGCGAGAGTGGCGACACCAGGCATCGGCATCGCTTCAATTACAGCTGAGTTGAGTTGCTGAAATTGCGTCAGGTCGTTGGGTACAACTTCACGTGAGATTTCCACAATCGTAGATAAAGGTACCTGCTTTCCACTTTGCGTACTGACATAGAGATTATCGATCGCCTCACTGGTTTTCTGAAATTGTGTGTCGGCTTGCGGGACGACCTCGTAGCTGCGTCCCTGGATGTCGAAATAGTTAGTGCGAAAATCGCCAAGCTGGGTTGCCAGGACACTACCGATATCACTCATGCTGATTCCCAGCTGTCCAGCTTTCGCACGGTCAATCAGAACATGTACCTGGGGTTTGTTCATGCGCAGGGTGTTATTCGCAATCATGAACAGGCCACTTTGCATCGCCTTGTTTTTCAGTTCATCGGCAATGTCGAAGAGGGCGTTGTAATCCTGGGTTGTTGTAATCACAAAACTAACCGGCATACCCATCGGTGTGCCTGGAAGTGATGGTGGGTTGATCGCATAGACTTCCATGCCGGCAACGCTCATCAACTCTCCCTGGAGTTGTGGTTGCAGATCCATCTGGCTGCGTTCACGTTGACTCCATGGAGTTAAAACCATGCCTGCCATGACATTGTTTTCAACCGGCATGCCCGATATGACAAAGGTCTGATCATATTCAGGATAGGTAGCTAAAATCTCTTCAACCTGTTCAGCATAGGTCTGCACATACTGAACGTTGGCGTTGTCTGGTGCTATCCCCATGGTGAGTATGAAGCCCTGATCTTCAACCGGTGCCAATTCAGATTGTGTCATGGTAAACATGGCGCCAATAGCCGCCAAGAGAATGAAGGCGCTAATCACGATGCCGGGGCGATAGTCAGACAGTGCCCTGTCCAGAAGTGATGAATAGCCGACTTTAAGCTTGTCGAATAGACTATTAATGAAGCGTACAAAACGGCCTTCAAGAGACTTTTTGTTGAGTAGACTGCCGCTCATTAACGGCGACAGGGTCAAGGCGATGATGCCGGAGATCAAGACAGCTCCCGCCAAGGTAAAGGCAAATTCACTGAAGAGAGTTCCGGTGAGTCCACCCATGAAACCGATTGGAGCATACACAGCTGCCAGTGTGATGGTCATCGCAATAATCGGCATGGCAATTTCACGCGCACCGATGACTGCAGCCCGCATTGGCTGAACCCCTTCCTCGATGTGACGGTAAACATTCTCCACGACGACGATAGCATCATCGACGACCAGGGAGATTGCCATCACCATAGCGAGCAAGGTTAGCAGGTTGATGCTGTACCCCATCATCAGCATGAAGAGCGCAACACCAACCAGGGAGAGGGGGATGGTCACGATGGGCACGAGCACAGAGCGTGGTGAGCCGAGGAACAGAAACACCACCAGTACCACGATCACAGTCGCTTCCAACAGGGTTGTCAGCACTTCCGAGATCGACTCCTCGATAAACATGGTTGTGTCGTAGGCGAGATACTGGAACAGACCGGAGGGGAGGTCGGTCTCTATTTCAGGCAGCATCTCGCGTACGCCAGCTGCAACATCGAGCGGATTTGCACTTGGTGTTGTCTGGATACCGATATAGACAGCCGGCTTACTGTCATAACTGACAATTTCACGTTCGGTGTTTGTTGCCAGCTCGACACGGGCGATGTCACCCAGTTTGACGACACGCTGTCCGTCACTGTGTACGGTGATGTCCGAGAATGCCTCATGATCCTGCAGAGAAGTACTGGCCCTGATCGAAGTGACCGTATAGCTGTTTCTCAATTCACCGGCAGCAGACTGGAAGTTATTGCTAACCAGGGCATTGTTGACCTGCGCTGACGTAACGTTCAAAGCACGCATCCTGACTGGATCGAGGTGAATACGCATGGCGTACTCTTTACCGCCGAAAAGGGCTGCACGCGACAAACCAGGGATTTCGGTCAGCTTCGGTTGCACCACGCGCCGCAGGTAGTCGGTAATCTGCGGTTCACTCATGCTGGTGCTTTGATAAGCGATATACATGATGGCGTCGTTACCGGCAGACGCTTTCGAAATGACTGGATCACTGATATCTACTGGCAAGCGACCCTGCACCTCGTTAATCTTGCTAAGCATTTCTGCCATTGCTGTATTAACGTCATAGCCCAGGTTGAGTACCACCTCGATCATTGATACGCCAGCCCGTGAACTGGCTTTCATGTAGTCGATGCCTTCTACGCTACTGATGCTCTCCTGTATCGGTGTGGTGACAAAACCCTGTACGAGTTCGGCGTTGGCGCCGGGGTAAACAGTGGTGATGTTGAGCTGGCCAATCTCCATTTCCGGGTACTGGCGTACTTGCAGATCAGTCAGGGCCCGAACACCGAAAACTAGCAGCAACAGGCTGATGACTATCGCAAAAACCGGGCGACGAATAAAAATGTCTGTGAATTTCATTATTCTGCCTGCATGAGTCTTTGCTGTTCTGATACGGTGACAGGCATCTGGTTACGCAGCTTGTTTACGCCCGCCTGTACCACCTGTTCACCACCTTTTAGTCCTTCTGCAATAACTACCAGGTCACCTCGCTGTTCCCCGGTAGTCACCTGGACACGCTGAGCAATATCAGCACCTTCATCATTCTTTTGTACTACAAAGAGCGCATCTCCAAAGGAGCTGAAGACAATCGAGGTGGCAGGTACAACAATCCGGTCTGTCGGCTTGTCCAGTATCAGGGAGATTTCTGCATACATACCCGGGCGCAGCAGGTTTTCATCATTGGGAAGCTGTGCACGGACATTGATGTTGCGAGTTGTTTCATCGACGACTACATCAATCGCCTGTACGGAACCTGTGAACATGCTTTCCGGATAGGCGCTTACCCTGACTTCTACCTGTTGACCGCTTTTGATGTCAGGAAGATATTTTTCCGGAACCGAAAAATCAATATAAAGCAGAGAGTAATCCTGCAGGCTGACGAGCATAGTGCCCGGCGCGACATATTGTCCTGTGTTCACATGCTTGATGCCCAGAACTCCGTCGAACGGTGCGCGTAGTGCTTTCTTGGCAATGCGTGCCTCGGTTTGCTTGACGTTGGCCTTGGCTATTTTGAGATTGGAGCTGGCATTGTCGTAATCGGTTTCAGAGATGGTTTTTTTCGCCCACATACGCTGGTTGCGTTCAAACACGGATATGGCGAGCTCTTCCTGCGCCATGAAGCTGGCAAGATCCGCTAACTCGACGTCATCATTGAGTGAGGCCAGCATGTCACCCTTGTTGACTGACTGACCTGATTCGATGTGGATTTTCTCGACGACGCCTTCAACTTCGTTGCGAATGTCGATGCCTTCTCTTGCGGTCAGGGTTCCGACTGCAGAGATACGAGGCTGCCATTGCAGTGTTTGAGCGACAGTCGTCTCGACTGCGGCGGGTGGCGGGGCGCTTGAAGCCATTGCCGCCATGCCTTCCTGGATTTGCTGGTATTTGATAAATCCCATTCCTGCGAGTATCAGCAGGAGTACGAATACAAAAATGAAAGAGCGCTTAATCATGGTTTTGTGTCCATTGAGTCGTCAGTGTGTCGGCTTTCGCTTTGTTACGCTGCACAAAATGTATACTTGTGAGGTTAGTTTAGGCTTGCCTGTTGAAAAAGTAAACCGATTAGTTTACTTTTATTGCAGATATTCAATTTTTGCCATATTTCGATGGAAACAAGATGAGTGCAGTCAAAAAACTGACAGAGATAAAACGCGAGTCTGTCCTCGCAGCAGCGTCTACCGAGTTCAGGGCTAACGGTTTTGCAGCGACCAGTATGGACCGTATTGCGAGCACGGCCGGGGTATCCAAGCGTACTGTCTATAATCATTTTACAAGCAAGGAAGAGCTGTTTCAGTCAATCACCCAGAATCTGTGTCAGTCCGTCATGGAGGTCTCTGTTTATCCCTATGACTCAAATCTGCCTCTGGATGAGCAACTGCGTCATATTGGTGAGCAGGAGATGGCCATGATTACATCGGAAGAGATTCTCGATACTGTGAGAATGATTACTGCAGAGTCATTCTCTTCTCCCAAGCTGACGCTGGAGAGCTTTTCAAACATCCAGGATAGTGAAATTGGTGTCGTCAAATGGATCAATAATGCGGTAATGGATGGCAGGTTGTCAGTTGCTGACCCCGTGGTTGCTGGCAAACAGTTTATTGCGCTGATCAAGGAGTTTGCTTTCTGGCCGCAACTCTACGGTATCAAACCTATACCAGCAAAGAAGGATCAGGCTGAAATAATCAATTCTGCCATAGGGATGTTTCTATCAACTTATGAAATAAAACAATAGGACAGGCTTGTCAGCCCTAACGAAATGAGTATTAACAGGCAGCTTCTCTTTGTCACTATTTTTCTCAGTGTTCTTGCGCTGACGAATCTTTACGTTTATCGCCGCTTTTTCCTGCGGCTTTCTCCACGCTTGCATCTGGCCGGCGCTGTTTTGATGAGTGTCATCATGCTTGGCGAGTTGGTCTTCGTCATCGACATGGTTGTCGGAATATTTCCTGAGTCACTTGCGGTCTACTTGCTCTTGAGTACATTCATCGGTGCCTCTTTCATGTTGTTCGTGATTGCGCTTGTCTACGACCTGGCGGTGTCAGTTTCACGGCGTGTCCCTTTTGACCAGGAAAGGCGTCGCACGATCAAGGTGATTTTTGACACTGCAATGCTCATTGCTGCAGCTTCATACCTGTGGCGCGGATTCATTCAGGGAACTAAACAGCCGGTAGTGAATGACGTTGTCGTCAGGATTAAAGACTTTCCGTTTAACGGCCTGAGTATTGTGCAGCTTACGGATGTGCATATTGGACGGACTATCAAGCGAGATTTTCTCGAAGAGATTGTCAGGCGGACGAATGAAATGCAACCTGACATTGTCGTTATCACCGGCGATCTCTTTGACTTGCCACCGGGCGAAATAATCGACGAGTTGCAGCCGCTGGCGAAACTTGATGCACCGACCTATTTTGTGACCGGTAATCACGAGTATTTTCATGGCGTGGAACCGGTACTGAAAACTGTAGAGTCGCTCGGTATTAAAGCGTTGACGAACAAGGCTGTACAATTCGGTGACGGGGAAAAGCATTTTAACCTGGTTGGTCTCAATGACCTGACAGGTGGGCGTTTTGGCATCAGGCCACCGAATGTTGAAGAGGCATACAGTCAAATCGATGAATCAATATCTACCATCGTGTTGTCACACCAGCCGAAATCAATCTCATTGGTCGAAGAGAGGCGTTGTGATCTCATGTTGAGCGGCCATACTCATGGCGGCCAGATCTTTCCGTTTGGCTGGTTGGTGAAGATCGATCAGCCTTACCTGGCAGGGTTATATGAACACCTGCCCGGCAAGCAGATATTTGTCAGCCGGGGCACGGGCTACTGGGGACCGCCGCTACGTGTGCTGGCTCCGAGCGAGATCAGCAGGATCGTGATCACCCGTGCCTGATGATCAATGGCGTAGATAGGGAACACCTCCATGCCCCGTTTTTGGTTTGCCATCATTCGTGCTGTTCTCAGGCGCAGGTTTGATTCCGGCTTCTTCAAAGGTTTCGGTTCTCTTGGCTTTTAACAGGAATGACTCACCCGTTGAGGCATCGACCACTTGGAGTGATGGACCACCGGCAAAATCGACTCCGACCTCGATGAAGTGGATTTCTCCTTTGGATGTATTTAGTTCCATTGCGGGTTTACCCATCATGGCCAGGGAGAGACCAAAAATTAGGATGTTTGCCCGGGTCATGGCAGATATCCGGATAACACCAGGTTGAATGAAATGGGTAAAATAGAAGCCTGTTTTCAGGTCTGCGATCGGTGTGCCGTTAATGCTGATTCTGTAGGTATTGGCACTGCCACTATATCTGGAAGGGCGCACAATATAGATTAGCGCTTGACCTCTCGGGATGTCCGGATGCTTCCATTGGGCCGCTTTTTCCTGTTTGACTGTTGGCTTGTCGATATTTTTGTCCTGATGCGGTCTCAGGTCGCTCAGCCCACCACCAAATGCATTTGATTCGGCCAGGGTGAGCAGAAAACTACTCGCTAAAGCCAAATAATATCTATTCATCCTATTGGCCTCATGATTGTTGGTTCTCCTATTAGCAGTTTAGTCTGAATTGATGGCATTATCCCCGCAGGAGATATTCATATGGCAAAGAGACGATTGATTCAGGGCACAGACATAACAAGGATTGTCTCTGGTGGTCAAACCGGTGCGGACAGGGCAGCTCTCGATTATGCAATAGAGCATGGAATACCACATGGTGGCTGGTGCCCTAAAGGCCGCCTGGCAGAAGATGGGGAGCTGGATTCGAAGTATCTTCTTGTAGAGATGCCAAGTGCCAACTACAGGCAGCGTACCAGGCAGAACGTTGTCGATAGCGACGGTACCCTGATCATCAACCAGGGAGAGTTGAGAGGTGGAACCCGGGCCACACACGAATTCGCCGAGGCGCTTGATAAGCCGTACCTGGTAATACAGGTTGAAGATGATGCTCTTGAAAACAGGGATGTCGTACTGAGCTGGTTACAAGAGAGAGGGATAGCTGTCCTCAATGTTGCAGGGCCGCGAGGGAGCAAGTGCCCGGAAATCTACAGGCACACATTTCAATTACTGAAGAGTCTTCTGACTGATCCATAAAGGAAGGGCGCCAGACCTGTTTTACTGCGATGCCTTGTCGAGTGCTTGCTGGTAGGCCTGTTGCAGCTTCTTGTCCATGACGCACATGATAGTCAGTTCAAATTGGCTCTTGGACAGTTCCCTGATGGCGATTTCCGAGGCGATTTCAATTGGCCAGTTATAGATGCCGGTTCCGATTGAGGGAAAAGCGATGCTGTTGACGTCAGTGAGTTGATCGTGGTGAGAAAGGGCGGAGCGATAGGTTTCGGCCAATTTGGCCACCTCGGCCGCATCACCGTTACGGTAAACCGGAGCGACAGCATGAATAACATAACGCGCCTTGAGATTGAAACCTGGTGTAACTATCGCTTGTCCCGGTTGTAGTGGGCCAAGAGACATTGCGGCATGCTCAAGTTCAGGGCCAGCAGCGGCATGAATCGCTCCGCAGACTCCGCCGCCCGCCATCAGTGTCGGATGGGCAGAGTTGACGATCACATCCACATTCAGATCGAGAATGTTGGCGAGCTGGATTGTGACAGGCACGTCGGGGGAGGGTGTCAGTGTGCCAGCCAGATTACCGAGAAACCACCGTCAATCAGGAATGAAATAAGCAGTAGAAGAAAGATCAGGTGCAGTTGGAATTGCTGGTAGCTCATTCGCATATCAATCGTTTCCACGCGCTGACCAATCCTGCTGACCTGCTCGCCAAGAATGGCAGTTTTTTGAGTCATTTCTGATTTAAGTTTATCTGATAGTACCTTAACTTCACTTGAAAAATCTTTTGCATAAGCTGCTGTGGGTGTAGCAACTGCAACTGCCACACTGGCGCTTTTAGTGCCCAGGTTTTTCAGGAATTCCCTGCGTCTATTGTTCATGACATCCTCGTATAATTTGCTATACCCAGTCTAGTATTAGATTGGTAATCAGGTCGATTGTTCCGTGATCAGTCAATCTCCGCTCCAATGAAATTACCGGATGGAAAACAAGCGATATACTAGTAA
Source organism: Solemya velum gill symbiont (assembly GCF_002020255.1). Lineage (NCBI taxonomy): Bacteria > Pseudomonadati > Pseudomonadota > Gammaproteobacteria > Solemya velum gill symbiont. The sequence continues at coordinate 39,488 of NZ_MPQG01000018.1, forward strand.
GTGAGTTTATTGAACCGATCACGACATTGAAATGAGTTGAGATGAATATCAAGCTGCTGCTGGTTTTATTTACACTGCTATTCAGTACGCAAATTCATGCTGTTGGTGCAGCAGAATCGCCCCAGTTGGATAAACACACTGCCAGTAATGAAATGGTTGATTTGTGGTTCTTCTGGTCTGCGAAGTGTCCGCACTGCAAGGATGCCCATCCTCGTGTGGAGTCGATCGCAAACGAGATGCCCTGGCTAAAGTTGCACTCTTTGAGAATTGACGGGCAGCCTGAAAATATCCTGGTTTATCAGAGACTGGCGCAAGAAATTGGACACGAGGCCAGAAGTGTACCGGCATTTATTTTTTGTAACCGGATGCTGGTCGGTTGGGATGATAACGGTGTGGTTGAGCAGAGCCTGCGGGAAGGGCTTGTGTCATGTCATGACGATGGCCAGGAATCGGAATCGGGTTCACTTCAACCACTGGTGTTGCCACTTATCGGCGAGATAGATCCGCAAGCCTGGTCTCTGCCTGCATTCACCATAGCAATTGCGGCGTTGGACTCCTTCAACCCATGTGCGTTCTTCGTTCTACTGTTTTTACTCAGTTTGCTTGTACATGCCGGATCAAGAGCACGGATGCTTGTTATTGGTGGTTTTTTTATCCTGATCTCAGGCATAGTCTATTTCACTGCCATGGCTGCCTGGCTTAACCTGTTTACTTTAGTCGGCCATTTGCCGCTTGTGACCCTGGTCGCCGGCCTGCTCGCCATCACAATATCGTTGATCAATATCAAAGACTATTTCTGGTTCAAACGCGGAGCCTCCCTGACCATGTCAGGGAGCAATCGCGGAAAGCTGATGAAGCGTATGAGAACCATGCTGGCGAAAGGCTCCATGCCGACAATGCTTGCTGCTACCCTGTCGCTGGCATTGGCAGCGAATCTGTATGAGTTGCTGTGCACCGCTGGGTTCCCCATGGTGTATACCCGATTTCTGACACTCAATGAGCTAGGTACAGCGGAATATTATTTCTACCTGTTACTCTACAATTTTGTCTATATCGTGCCGTTAATGCTCATCATGACTGCTTTTGTCTTCACATTGGGGCAGCGAAAATTGCAGGAACATGAAGGACGGATACTCAAGCTGTTATCAGGAATCATGATGCTTGTTCTGGGTATGCTGCTGGTTTTTGCTCCTGAGGCATTGAGCATAATCTGGATTGTCATTTTGATGCTGGCAGGGTCGATTAGTGCAACCTGGGTGTTTGTAAAAATCGCACCGCCAAGGCCCCCCATGGTATGAATGCAATCAAACTGTTTGAATTTTCAAGAAGAGCGAAAAATAGCCTTATGGGAAGTTAACAAGTAATCCAAAAACAGGGTGCAGGCCAATGATTGAAACCTTGCTGATGGTAATGCGTGGAGTGGTGCCCGTAATGCCTACATTGGCCTTGCAGGTGACTGGGGTACCTTTTCAGCCGGAAGTAGATATTACAACTGCATTTCCCAGCTTAATCAGACAGCTGAAAAATTCTTTGGGTTATCGATAAACAAAATTCACTATTGCGACGGTAGTAATATATTATTTCAAAGATTCAGATATGCCTTATAGGCTTTAGCTATTGTTGAGAACTTGATTAACCTCGAAAAATCAACTAAACCATCACTATTCAGCCATGAGGATTTCATAATGAAATTATGTCGCTATATTGACAATCTGTTGTTTGTTTTATGCTTGGGCGCTGCGCAGGCCCTTCATGCATCAGATGTTGTCAGCAGCCAGAACATCGGCATGGAACTGGCGCAGGATATTGCCTATGAATCTGTATTGGCTTGCCGTAAAGATGGTTATAGCGTAAGTGCCGTTGTGGTGGATCGGTATGGCATTCTACGCGCAGCCTTACGCGATGACCTGGCTGCTCGCTTCACATTGGAAATAGCCGAACGTAAAGCGAACATGACCGTGATGTCATGGTCTGATAGTGGGGAGTTCAGGGAGTTACGACAAGATATACGACCTGAACTTAACCACATTGACGGGCTGATCGTGATGGTCGGAGGGGTAAAAATCACGTCTGGTGGCTACAATCTAGGTGCAGTTGGCGTCAGTGGTGCGCCTGGTGGAGAACTTGATGCCGCATGTGCCAGGCAAGCCCTTGAAAATTTGAGCGAAAGGATTGAATTCGCTATCGAATAGATTTAATAACAACTGATAAGAAAACAAAGGTAGGTGGAAAAATGAAAAAATCAACAATGGTGTTATTAGTCAGTCTGGGAACAGTCGCATTGCCAGTAACAGCCACTGCAATGGATAGCTCAATGAGCTTTTTCGTTACCAGTGTTGGTGGAGGAGATGGTGCAAACTTTGGTGGGCTGGATGGGGCGGATGCGCATTGCCAGAAACTTGCTTCCACTGCAGGTGCCGGCAATAAAACCTGGCGTGCTTACCTCAGCACGAGTGGAAAAATTGACTTCAAAAATCCTGAAAACAGTGTTGCCGCAGTTCATGCTCGTGATCGTATCGGAAATGGCCCCTGGCACAATGCAAAAGGGGTGCTGATCGCCAGTGATGTTGAGCAATTGCACAGCAACAACACTATGAATAAAGAGACAGCACTGAGCGAAAAGGGGAATCTGGTAAAGGATCGTGGTGATAAACCAAACGAGCATGACATATTGACTGGATCACGCTCTGACGGAACAGCGTTTGCCCCCTTCACTGATACCACGTGTAAAGACTGGACCAGTAACGACAAAGGTTCAGCTGTTGTTGGTCATCATGATGTAACTGGTCTCAATAGTGATAGTTGGTCAAAGTCATGGAATTTCTCGCACCAGTCCCGGGGGTGCAGCCTGAAAAATCTTCAAGCTACCGGTGGTGCGGGTTTGATTTATTGCTTTGCAGCGGACTAATTTATTTGCCAAGCTGTTTATTATTCAACTGACATACTACAAGACCCTGCTACAGCGGGGTTTTTAATAATCGCTTTGGAATGATAGTGGTCATTCATCCATGCTGAATCGGGGATCCATGCCAATGCCTGCTTCCGGCCAAAAACGGACATTAAAAACCACTTCAATACAGGATCGTCACAATATTCGGCCTAGGTTAACCAAACTCATTTTATGAGGAGAAGGAAAACTGTGAATTTTCATGGGTTGCTGATTTATTCTGGGCTACATTTATAAGATGAATTGAGGGCTTTTTGTTGGTCTCCAGGTTGTTTCTTACAATATTGCTATAGGTGGAAAGAATGAAAAAGAACATTATTGCTGCAACAGTTGCTATTACGATGTCTGCTTCCGGATCAGCGTTCGCATCATCTGGCATGTATGCAAACCTTTTGATAGGTGGATCATTTAATAACGATGTCGATTTTACGCAGGATATTGATCCAGCAGATGATTACTATAAAGGAAAAATTGACCTTGATAATGGGCTTGCTTTTTCTGCGGCAATTGGTAATCAGTATGGGAATTTCAGTGCTGAAGTGGAGCTGTCATACTTGAATGGTGATACGGGATTGCTGTCTTTTCCTGATGCTTCTGCTCCTTTTGATGAGGCAGATACAAACGGTGATATTTCTGTAACTGCCCTGATGTTAAATGGCTGGTATTCTTTCGGTGAAGGCCCCCTGAGACCATTTGTTGGTGCAGGCTTGGGTTATGCAAAAGCCAGCATTGATACAAGTTTTGACCTAGGTGGAAACAATGGTATTGATGACAGCGATTCAGGTTTTGCTTGGCAGGTTGGTGCAGGTGTCGAGTATGCACTTTCCGATACCACAAGCCTTGTCGGTGTATATAAATACATGAACATGGACAGCATTGATGTGACTGATAATGAAGACACAGATATTTCAACGGATTTTTCTACACATATCGTACAAGTTGGCTTGAAGATGAAATTCTGAACCATTTCGTTAACTTGACTAGTAATAACGGGGCCTTCGGGCCCCGTTTTTCATTACTGTGAACGACCGGTTCCGACCCAAAGCGGTCATTGAATGCGTTGCGAAATCCCATCAGTTATTGTCTTCTTCGTGGTAATAGCGGAAGTCAGGAGATACGAGCGACTGGCTGCTGTGTTACCTTTTCCGACAGTCAAATTTTATCAGCATCCTGCAATTAACTGGAAAAAGTAGACTTTATTTATTAACAGTTAAATGGACCAATACCCGCCCAAATTTTCTGTTCAAACTGTATCGGTGGAAATTCATATTTTTTTCCATCAATAACTATTGGTGGGCTAACCAACTCAAAATGCTCAATATCATCAAATGGAAAATGCACACGTATACTGAAATTCAACTCCCAATAAGGTGATAGAGAAACTTCTTTTACTGGAAAAGGCACAGTAGGAGATTCCACCATATCTTCACGATGCACGTCTAGTAGACGACTTATAGGCGCACCTATATCTTGATCTAAATTACGAATTAAAAACTCATCTGATACAAAATAAATGCGCTGTCCTGCTGAGGGTTTTAATTCCAGTCTGACTTGCACAGTATTTATATGACTGATAATGAAGGACCTTACTCTTACTGATAAATCACCAACCTTAAATAGAGACAGACTTTCAGTTGGCACACAATGTCCAGTAGAAATCTCTCCTCCTTTAACAGAAGGGCGATAATAGGTTTCAGCGGCAGGCACACAAGCCATTAAAGCTAACGGTAAAATAACTGCGGCAAATAGATGAACATATTTCATATATTAATTATCAATGGCATTAATCTTCTTGTCCCACTGTTGATATCTAATAGCGACACCTATCAGACGAAACGAGCTTGAATATCACTCTCGCCAATGACTGCTAATTGCTGTTAGCGGAAATCGCTCAATATCTAACAGACCGCTAGTCATCAATAACGGACACTCGGTCTGTATTTTGTCAGATGCCCGCTTCTGGCCGAAAACAGTCATTCCTTGCATGACTCTGAAGATGGTGTGAGTAGGGGGGGCACAGGTTGCAACAGAGGGCAGGGTATAGCGTACACAAAAAGTGCCTACATAAGTGCCTATATGTAATTAATCTCTAGCCATTTAGGAAGCGTAAAATTATAAGTAATTGATAAAATGGAGCCACTGGGCGGAATTGAACCGCCGACCTACTGATTACGAAACCAGGCGAGGTCATATCATAGGTGCACGTAACTCAATGAAACGCTTTGGATCAATAGCTTAGCAGACTTGCAAAGAGTTGTGGAGCAATGAAATAAACTAGGGGATGTACCTAGAAATGTACCCAAAGCATGCCTGCTCTCGGCATGAATGAGAACTATAGTTGTCCTAGTCGATCAAGCTCCTAAGAAGATAGTCGATGTTCTAGTTCTCTATTATAAAAAGCCGCTTTTCTGATCAAGTCTGAGAAGGTTTTCTAACAAATATCTACAAGTAATATGCCAGGGAATCCCCCCTAAAAACTGCTTTAATTCATTGATTTTGTGGTATGTTCATCTCTAGAGATTAGTGCATGCTTGAAGTCTAAGCATTCAAGTAAAACTCAGGGAAAGAATAACAATGCCACTGAATATTTTGGCCTGGGTAAGAACTAGAGGTCTTCATTTAAAAGTTTACTCATCTGTAGCACACAACTGGTGTCAAACGGAGAGTGCGGATGGCTGAGGCTGACGATGCGCGAACGAAGACTTCAGCTGAATTTCACCCACGTTGTTTGTCTGTTGATCTTGAGGTTGGTCTTAAAGACTCAATCATTCATCAGTTCGCCGGTGTCCGTGGCGATACAGGTGATTCTTATGTTAAAGGAAAAAATAAGCTTGATGCTGAGCTCGAGGCACTCGATGCTTTTTCTGAGGGAGTAAGCTTTCTCCTGGGCCACAATATCATTGCATTTGATATCCCTCATCTACAGGCTGCAAAACCTGATCTCAAATTGCTTGATCTCCCAGCCGTCGATACGCTGCAACTTAATCCGCTGGCCTTCCCTAAGAATCCATATCATCATCTTGTAAAGCATTACCAGGACGGGCAGCTTAGCAGGGGGCAACTGAATGATCCTGAACTAGATGCGAGACTAACACTGCAAGTATTTGCTGATCAACGCGAAGCCTTTCAAAAGATTAGCCAGAGTGATCCGAATTTAATCGAAGCGTGGCACTGGTTAACGACAGCAGATGATAAACAATCTGCTGTTAACTTATTCTTTTCAGCAATTCGGAAGCAAACACGACCAAAAGACACACACGCGAAAAAAATTATCAGTGATTACCTGCTTCCAAGGTCATGCAAAACAGCTGTAGGAGAGCTGCTGAATACAATAGAAAAACACCTGATGCCATTAGCCTATGTATTAGCTTGGTTGTCCGTGGCTGGTGGTAATTCGGTTATGCCTCCATGGGTACGTCATCAATTTCCAGATGCTGGCCGGCTTGTGAAAAAACTTCGTGATGAGCCATGCGATGATCCCAGTTGTTCATGGTGTACTGAACGCCATAACCCAACAAAAGAGTTACAGCGTTGGTTTGGCTTTGATGACTATAGGCCAGAGCCTTCTGATGAAAATGGTAATTCTCTACAAAAATTAATCGTGACTGCTGCAATGCGAGGTGAGCACGTACTCGGGATTCTTCCTACGGGTACCGGTAAGTCGTTGTGCTATCAAATTCCAGCGCTGTCGCGTTTTGATAAAACAGGTGCGCTTACAGTAGTAATTTCCCCTCTAGTTGCTTTGATGGCTGATCAGGTTGCTGGCTTAGAAGCCAAGGGAATAACAAGTTGTGCGGCACTCAATGGATTACTTTCCATGCCTGAACGATCAGATGTCCTTGATCGTGTCCGCTTGGGCGATATCGGGATATTGATTGTTTCGCCAGAGCAGCTGAGAAATCGGGCATTTAGAAAAGTTCTCGCACAACGTGAAATTGGGGCATGGGTGCTTGATGAAGCTCATTGTATTTCAAAGTGGGGGCATGATTTTCGACCGGATTACCGTTACGTTGGACGATTCATCAAGGAAAAAGCAGATGATGGTCCTATTCCTCCAATCCTTTGTTTAACTGCCACAGCAAAACCAGATGTTATAGAGGATGTAGTTGGTCATTTCCGAGACAAGATCGGTGTGACGCTCAAGGTATTTGACGGCGGTGCTAATCGTACAAATCTTTCATTTTCAGTTGTCTCTACAACTTCTGGAAAGAAATACGCTCATATTTATAGCATCCTAGAAAAGGAGCTACCCGAGAGTCAGGAAGGCGGGGCGATCATTTATTGTGCAACACGTAAGCAAACTGAAGAGGTCGCAAAATTTCTCAAAGAAAAAGGGCTTCGGGCCGATTATTTCCATGCAAATTTACCTCCTCAAACAAAAAAGGATGTCCAGGGACAATTTATCCAAGGAAAGTTGAAGGTCATTGCTGCGACAAATGCATTTGGGATGGGTATTGATAAGCCCGATGTGCGAGTAGTGATTCATGCCGATATACCAGGGTCGCTTGAAAATTATTTACAAGAAGCTGGACGTGCAGGGCGTGACCGCGAGGAAGCTCGCTGTGTTTTACTGTACACGCAAGATGACATTGAGCGCCAGTTTGGCATGTCAGCACGCTCACGTCTCACGTTGAGTGAAATTAAAGCGTTCCTTCGATCTGTTCGGCGACTAGACAGCCATAAGCACAAGCAGGGGAATATCATTGCAACATCTGGTGAGATTCTTGCAGAGGAAGATGAGGGCGTCGTTACAAGAGATTCTGCAACTGATGATACGCGCGTGCGCACGGCGCTCTTATGGTTAGAAGAGGCTGAGCTTCTCTCTAGAGAAGAAAACTTCGTTCAAATCTTTCCATCGTCACTACGCGTTTCTTCTATCGATGAGGCGAACAAGAAGCTCGATAAAATTCAAGAACCGAAATACCGTAAGCAGCTGATCTCTCTAATTCAAAATCTGATTGGTGCCAATGCCGATGAAGGTATTTCTACGGATGAATTGATGGCTGTTTCTGGCTTAAATACAGAAGAGCTTCGTCGAGCATTCTTTGACCTTGAAAATCTGGGTATTGCGAGTAACGATACGGCACTCACTGCCTATGTGCATGTCGGTGTTGCGAATAACTCTAAAAAGCTTCTTGATCAGGCTGAGCAGTTAGAAACAGCTTTAATTAACCTTATGCGCGAAGAGCATGGTGAGTTAGGGCAGGGTGATGCATCTGTACTCCAAACGCGGGTTGCTGCACAGAGGCTCAAAGATATGAATGTTGAGCGTGTATTTCCTGAATTTGTGCGTCGGATTATCCGAAGTCTTTCTATGGATGGAAGGAACGAAATTGGTGGTGTGGGCAGCCTGGCGATTAAAAATCTTGATCGAGAAAGAATACAGGTCACATTGCAGCGGTCATGGCCATATACGGAACAAACTGCATCAATTCGGAGAAAAGCTGCAAGGTTGATATTGGAATATTTAGTATCAACGATTCCCAGTGGGCATAAAGGCAAGGACCTGTTAGCTGAAACAACCATAGGTGAACTTGTCCGAGTTCTTGATAATGATATCGAATTGAAGTCAATGCAGCTCAATACGCAGAAAGTGCTAGATCGATCATTGCTCTGGCTTCATGAAATGGAAGTTATTCGCCTCAATAAAGGACTTGCAGTATTTAGACCGGCAATGACTCTACATATTAAAGAGGGAAAGAAAAATTTCTTAAAAACGGACTTTCAAATACTTCAGGGGCATTATGATGAGCAGGTCCTTCAAATACATGTGATGGCTGCATATGCTGAACATGGTCTTGAAACGATGGCCGAGGCATTGCGGCTTTCGATGGATTATTTTCTATTGAAGCAAGATGATTTCATCAAGAAGTGGATGCCAGGGCATGAAAAACAACTGGAACTTCAGACAACGCCAGAGTCTTGGCAACGAATTGTCGAATCACTGAACAATAAAACACAAGAAAAAATTGTTTCTGATACTAGAGAACAAACGAACGTTCTAGTACTTGCTGGTCCAGGGTCTGGGAAGACAAAAGTTCTTGTCCATCGTATTGCTTATTTGATTCGTGTTCGTCGTGAAAATCCACGTGGGATCATAGCGCTTGCATATAATCGACATGCAGCAATTGAGATACGTCGGCGTCTATTTGATTTAATTGGTGATGATGCAAAAGGTGTCACTGTGCTTACCTGCCACGCACTAGCAATGCGGCTCGTTGGTGCGTCATTTGAAAATCGTGCAAATATGGAAGGCGATGTTTTCAAGGAAGTTCTTGACCAAGCTATTGCGTTACTCAAAGGAGAGGATTTGCCTCCTGAAGATGCAGATGTACAGAGGGATCGTCTGCTTTCAGGTTTTCGCTGGATACTTGTAGATGAATATCAAGATATTGGTGAAGAGCAGTACGAGTTAATTGCTTCACTAGCTGGAAGAACACTGGATGAGGATCGCCAACTGACTTTATTTGCTGTCGGTGATGATGACCAGAATATTTATGCATTTAATGGTGCTTCAGTTGAATATATCCGCCGTTTTGAAGATGACTATAAAGCTAAGCCAAGTTATTTGACTGAAAATTATCGTTCAACTCGACACATTATCGATGCCTCAAATGCAATGATAGCGCCTGCACTTGAACGGATGAAAGTCTATCATCCAATTACCATCAATGCAGTACGTGAGAGTGAAAAACCTGGTGGTACATGGGAAGGAATTGATCCTGTTACAAAGGGACGTGTAAATATTCTGCAGGCCAATTCTAACCCTATAGATCAAGCAATCATGGTGATGCAAGAGTTACAGCGTCTAGCATCACTCAAGGATAACTGGGACTGGTCCACTACGGCAGTGATTGCGCGCGATTGGCGCTCTCTCGATTCGGTTCGGGCATATTGTGAAAAACATACAATACCCGTTCAGATGGCTAATGATGATATGCCTCAATTTTGGAGGCTTCGCGAAACACAAGAATTTGTTCAATGGCTAAGAAATAGGGACTCACGTCTCATCGACAAAGATGCAATCAACAATTGGTTAAAGAGCTGTCCTAAAGGTTATTGGTGGGAACTGCTCTCTGAAGCGCTCGCTGAATATTTAATTGAAGTAGATGAGTCAGAGTTGCCCACTCACTACCTTATTGAGTGGCTAGCTGAATGGGGTAGAGAAGTGCGCAGACAACAAAAAGGCCTATTGTTGCTCGTCGCACACCGAGCAAAAGGCTTAGAGTTTGATCATGTGGCGGTCTTAGGTGGCAACTGGGATAGAGTTGGAAGAGAGGAAGATCAAGATTCACCAAGACGACTCTATTACGTTGCGATGACGCGAGCGAAAGAAACTTTGACCCTTATACATGCGCCCAATGGATCGCAATTAAACAATGCCCTAATCGGACGCCAATCCACACTGCATCATTTGGACATGGGCCATCGAGAATCCAACTCAGGTCTAAATAAACACTATCAAACATTGACTATGAGGGATATTGATATTGGTTTTGCTGGGAGATTCAACGAATCGAATAAAGTTCACAAGTCTATTGCGTATATAACTACCGGGGATAATTTGAAGGTAAAAAATAATAATGGAAAATGGGAACTGACTGATGAAAATGGACATGTGGTTGGCCGGTTATCAAGGGCTTATCAATTCCCAGAAAACACATCATTAATCCGTGCCACAGTCGCAGCCATACTAACGAGATCAAGAGAAATGACTGATCCACAATATCAAAATAATGTGAGCTGTGATGAATGGGAAATTGTATTACCTGAATTTGTCTTTGAAAAACACAGCAACTAGCGGAAATGAATTCAATATTGAGTATTTGAGAGAAGGAGAATCGCTAAAGGACCAAATTCACCTGATTAGAATGATTTGTGTTACTTCTAATGTACCTTTAATTACCTGAAGGTCCGTAGTTAATATGAAACCTACAGATGCCTTATCACCTCGTATTCTGGTTATGGAGGAAGTATTTACGATGCAATTGAGCTTATGTAACAAGTTCCTCTAAATGGATTATTGAATAGTTATAACTGTAAATAAGGAGAATTGATTGAAGATACGAGAATTACTTCCTCATACTCACAACCATTTGTCTGGATCTATCAAATTAAACTGGGAAAAAGATTTTGAATTTTCAATTCCTCATGATGTCACTGAGTTAATTGATACTGTGTTTTCCTTCCAGAACGTGAATGTTATGTCTGGAAATATAGATTATGTAATCGAATGTACAAAAATAATATTGCTGGATATTGTCGATTCTAAAAGAAAGATAGGGGATGTGGAAGGTGTTTTTGTACTCAATTATATTCAGTTCAATATAACAATATTACCTCTTGATTATTATGTCAACGTGGGTTGGCATCAGGAGTCATATAACTGGGTAGCATATTCACTTTGTGATGATTTAAGTGATGCTCAAGTCAAGGAATTTGAGGTAATTAGATTAGTATCATTTATTAAGCACCCTGTGCTCGTAGATATATTGAATCCCTGTGTCATATCGAGATGGATCAGTGGCTTTTATTATATGGCTAGGTCGCTTTCTGCAATTCCTGACGTTGGAAAAGAAATACTGCAGTGGTCCTTAGACATCAGCATCAGAGCATTGCACTTGAACTGTGTCGACAATTTTTCTGATGCTTATTCTCAGATGGCGTGTTGGTCAGCAAATTATGATGACCCGCGTATTTGGGAAATCGTCAAGGTAATGGAAGATATAGCTGTAAACGAACTAGCACCAGAACAGCTAAGATGCAACTTTCTAGTTGCGATGTCTACAGTGGTTGGAAGATACACATCACGCAATAGCTGGGAATGGGCACAAGAAGCATTAGAAACATATCCACATCTACTGAAAGGCCATCAAACTCTTCAACTATCGCTTGATGGAATTAATTGGGCCGATCCAGAAAGTATTAATATTAATGTTGATATTGCAATTCGAGAAATAGAAAAGATAAATAAATTAAATGTCGAGCATGCGAAAGGAAACCAATTACTACTATACAAATTAACGGACAGATTAGTTAGCCTTATAGGTCCTTTTATAGGGACATGTATAAGAAATGGCAGAGCAGAATTGGCTATTACGATTTTACATTCTTGGTATTTGACTGAACCAAATAATCCTCTTAAGTCAGAAGAATTATTGGTTTTTTATCCAAACTATGCTTTTTCGTTGATTTATTCAATTGAGGGTAAAAGCCTGGTTATTGAACGTAATCAGGGTAACGAGCTTCAGACTATGATGGCTACTGCAAATGATTTTCTTGGAATTTCATGCTCAGTTGGTATGGTGTCTGATTTTGTATTAAATGTGCCTGAAGAGGGAAGATTCGGGGTGCCAAGTGACACTGCTTCGGATGAATTTGAAAGACAACTAGTTGAATTTTATGATCTTCGTAACCTCAAAGCATGCTGTGAGAAACAGTCTCTTAAAAACATTCGAGGTTATATATCAATTCCGTCTCATCAACAACCCATCCAGTATCTGTTAAATAAATATCTCTCAGTTACTTGGCCTTATGCAGTAAGTTTGGAAAAGCCATTCGCTGATAGAAAGGTAGGAAGAATATGTATGTGGTGCGGTGCAGGTTCAATCACAGAAGACATAGAAGTAAATGCCGTGAGTTCCATATTCACTAAACATGGCATAGGCGTTGATTATTTTCCCTCTGATTCAACAACTGTCGAGCAGTTCAAGGAAATTTATCAAGGAGATAAATACGACTTGATTTGGTTAATGTCTCATGGGGAATTTGACCATTGGAAACCAGGAGCCGCATCAATAGAAATCGAACAAGGGGTGTCGATCTCACTCGACGAGATATTGAGACTAGATGTACCAAACCACGATAATCGTAGATTGCTTCTATTCAATGTATGCGATGGAGCAACATATTCGAATCTTGGTGGCTTACCTCGTCTGAGTTTTGCACCAGCATTATCAAATCCTTCGCAGTGTGTGATTTCGCATTTATGGCCAGTTAATCCTTGGTCGGCAGCATTATTCGGTGCTTTATATGCAGTTAACTTATCAAAAACTTCCAGTTTCTTTGAAGGGTATGTATGCACTCTCAATGATTTCTTGCTAGACAGAGGTCAGATTCTTCAAATAGTTGAGGAACAGGTCGATGATGGTCAAGTTTTGCTTGAAAGGCTGACAAACCAAAATATTGATTATAGTTTGCTAGCCCACGCAGGTTCTTCCGCTTTCTTTCAATGATTGCATTTCTTATCTATGGTTTTTTCTGCCACGATATTATTAGCTCTCTCCACGGTTTTATTCATTGTCGTTATCATCAGAAGATACATTCGGCACACCGATAGCCTTTATCAGTTCAATTCGCTTTCCTACACTACCTTCCATTTCTGAATAGAGATGTTTATTGACAGTGAAGGTCGTCCTAGCTGTAATTAAACAGATAATATCTGAGTATCTACAAGGTGTATGTGGAATGGGCAGTATCCACAGAGATTATTAGATGCGGGCATTTTGTTAGCAGGCTTATGTAACTAGAAATGTACCCATATTAATCTGAATGCCTTTGAGGAATTCATAACCTACTGATTGCTCATCCGATTACGATTTCTGGCTTGGTCTAGCTGTAGGTGCCCGTAACTCAATGAAATGCATTGAATCAATAATTTAGCAGACTTGGAAAGAGTTGTGTGGCAATGTAGTAAGCTAGGGAATGTACCTAGAAATATACCCAATAAATTTCCGCTTATGGCTAGTAATTGGCATTCAAACTTCACCAAAATCCAAAAGAAAATCAGAATGTGATGGGGTAGGATGCCTATATCCAGTTTGAAACATCAATATGAAAATAACGAAAAAAATCATTCTCGGACATTAATTTAGACAAAAAATATTGCCTTTAGTTATTTTCGGACATCTTTGTTCATTTTGCATGAACCAATAGGCCTTCTCTGTCAAAGTTAGGCGTGAGGAAGTAGTATGACACATAAATATTACTCACAAAGAACAGGCTCTAATCCAAATTTAGAAGGTCTTCCTTTAGAAGATACCATTGACTTGTTCTCACGAATATTCGATCAGCTTAGATCAGATGGATATTTTGATGAGGCTTTCGGTTATTGGTGCATAGACGCAGACCATATCGAAGGTAATGTAAAAGATATAGAGCTTGAAATGCTTCTAGGAATCCGGAAGAAGAATTTATGGCCGATATCCGAGTACGCTTCAAGTTATTCCGAAGATGACTTTCTTGATGTGATCGAATTTCTATATCATTACGTCTCTAAGCCCATCGACGGGACAATGCACTCCTATGGTGGGTGTGGCATGCACTGGGAAACCTTCAACAAAGAGGAAGGGAAAAAATTCTATCGAGAAAAAATTAATTCGGTTCTTGCGCACTACAAGAATAAATTTGAACTTTCATCAAAAGGTGAGGTTCTTCATCAGCCAGAGCAGGGATTTGAGCAGATTTTCACCGCAGATGTACCATCAAAAGATACTAATGTCATAGGTAGGATTAACGCTGCGACCACAAATTTTCGCAGGCATGATTCTAGCATTGATGACCGACGCCAAGCTGTTAGAGACCTGGCAGATGTCTTGGAGTATCTAAAACCACAAGTACAAGAACTTCTAACCAATAAGGATGAAAAGGACTTATTCAATATTGCAAACAATTTCGGAATACGACATCACAACGATAAACAGAAAACTGACCTGCCCCCAGCAAGTGGTCCGGTTTGAATGTTAGTTCATCGCCGGTTTCAGCTCCAGTGGAATGATGGATTCAGGAGCTGGAGGGCGATAGCCC
>NZ_MPQG01000019.1:0-46297 GCF_002020255.1 Solemya velum gill symbiont
GGGCTATCGCCCTCCAGCTCCTGAATCCATCATTCCACTGGAGCTGAAACCGGCGATGAACTAACATTCAAACCGGACCACTTGCTGGGGGCAGGTCAAGGCGTTAACGACCTTTGCCGCCAGATTGGGATCAGGGCTGTCGTAGCTGATCCTTATAACACGTGACTGCCTGATGGTCTCGAGCAGCAGGTTACTCAGAAGGTGATTCTGAATGGATGATTCTGAGGAAGGGTTCAGGGGTACAATATCAATCCGTCCAACTGGATCAGCACCGAAGAATTCCTTGATCTTTGCCACCAGGTTTTTCACCCATGTAGTGAACTGCCTGAATATCGATACTTGTTGATTACCAGATACCTGGTTGACGGAAACCAGCCCCAGATCGGACGCGACCCGGCCTGCAACTGCACGGCTTTTCAGAAGTTCATACTGGGTCCAGAAATAATCCTGGCCACCGGTATTACGCATGGCGATATCATCGAATGATGTGATGTTGCCAGACTCATTACCGATCTCGACCGTGGTGCTACTGCGATAGATTGGCGTTTCCAGCGAGGTCATGATGAATGTGCCAAACAGCACCAAAAGTGCAACAATCGCTATGAGCCACTTGCGGCGGATAATAACAGACCAGTAGGCACGCAGGTCGAGTGGCTTCTCTTCAGTATGTGCAAAAACCTGCTCACCTGTATAGGCCATGATCTGCTGATGCTGCTCTTCCCTGACGACCATGTCCCTCTGACCTCCGTGGTTAGGGCCATTCTGATTCTCGTCTTTGTCTCGTCGATACATCTAGATATTACTCGAATCCGTTTTATTCACTGTAGATACTTAGCTTAGTCAATGGATACTCAGCCTGCTTATAAAGGGAAAGCCAAAATACCGAGAAAGCTGCGAAGCGTACCGGTAACACTCTCGAAGGCTGACTTGCTGCCGTGCTCCGGCACCACGATGATGTCATTATTCAACACCAGTGGATTAGGTAATTTTCCCGACCTCACTTCTGTTACGTCAATCTTGTAGCCAACCGTATTGCCTCCCCCTATCTCGCGAAAGACAACCACTTCCGTGGCATCACCAAGACGTTCTACTCCACCACCCATCGCCATCGCTTGTAACAAGGTCGTTTTACCCTTGAGTGGGTAAATACCGGGCTTTTTGATCCACCCCTCGAGGGTGATACGCTGGCTGGCGAACTCGGAGAGGCTCAGGGTGACGTGAGGATCCTGCAAGTACTTTTCTCCAAGCACTTTCTCAATGTGACGCTCAGCTTCTTCTACCGTCAGGCCGCCTACCTCGACAGCACCAATCAGCGGCATGGTGATAAAACCCTGCGTATTGACGCGCGCGGTGTGGTTCAGTTCCTCAACCTGGAATACCTCTATCCTGATTTCATCCTGCGGGCCGATACGGTAGGCAAAATCGTTTGATGTACGTGCAGTTGGCACACTGATACCCGCTCCACTTGCCTGGTCAACCGGTGGCACAGGAACCTGGATACTTTCACCACCCTGGATCAGCGCATTGCCCGGAGCATTCGCGCTTCCCTGGTACTGATTTGTACGATTCGACTGCTGCTTTTTTTTAATTGAATTGTACTGCAGGTCATCAAGCATAGACTCTGCATACGCATTGACAGGCAACAACATGAAACTTATTAAGAGGAGAATGCCCCACACAAGTGAAAATGCAGCACCTCCCAAAGAAGGCTTGAAAAGCTGGCGAGTGAATGATGAAAAATTATACGACATAGAACCCATTAGTCAGGAGATCTCTATAGATCAAGAAATCATCATAGCAAAGTCATACTCTTTTGAGTACTTGTAGCCAAGATGATATTTTTATTACATCAGGGTATGACTCTCAACCGGAAAAGATTACTGAAACAATAGGTTCCTGTACGGTAACCAGTGCGGGGCATGGGTGGCATAATTGAGCCATACGAAGAGCACTGCAGCATAACCGAGCACAAGGACAGTTGTTGTCGCCTGGGGCGTGACTCTGTTGCGAAACAGGTACGGCATGCGTGACAGCACAACAACCTGCAAGGGCGTCAAGTAGAGGGAGACACGATCAACCGCGGTCGAGGCGAAACTGACTAGGAATACTGCTGCAACAGCGCCAAATGCCATCCAGATCCAGAACCGGCCATCAGGGAAAACCCGTAGCCACTGTCTGCGAAACAGCAGTAACACCAGCGCAGGTGCCAGGTTCATGACGATACGGATCAGCGCTCCCTGTGATTTCATCTCGGCATCGACATAGTTCGCCCAAATCGCTTCGTAGGAGTCGGACACTATCAGGCCCCATAAACCGTAGGCAATCGAGATAACCACGAAACCACGAAACAGCCAGTTGCCCCTGGTGATAAAAAACCCGAGCGGCACCATCAGCATGGCCGATTTATGGAATAGTGCTGCAACAACGATATAGAACAGGAACCAGAAGAGATTGCGTTTCTCAAGCCAGTTCAGCGCCAGGAAAATCAGGCCAAGTGCCACACCCTGCCGGGTATAACCCATAGAAACCACAATCACCAGGTAGGGAACTGCAACTGTCAATGCAAGCCAGGGAGCTGGCTGTTTTGAACTGAAACTGATTAAACCTGTCATGAAAATAACGGCACAAACGAGATTGACGAAACCCATGCCCCAGTCGTTATTTGCCGCTATCCAGTTAAGGAAGACATATCCTGGATCACCTCTCCCTGACAACAGGGACGCGAGCGGTTCGCCATACGCCATCTCGTAATACCGCAGGTAATTGCCCCAGTCACCACCAACCTCGAAACGCAGACCGATAAACAAGACGAAGATCAGCCAAAACCAGCCCATCGAGCGAAATGACTGTATCCTGTGTCGATGCGACAGTGCGATTGCCATGAATCCCGGCAACAAGTACATGAACCAGTATGCCAGCACGCTACTCCTCCACGACTGCACCGAGACTGGTGCGCTCTATGGTGATGTTGCTCTGGCGACCAAGAAGGTCGAGCAACAGGATGATGCGCTCGTCATCTTTCTCGACCTGGTAGATACCGCTGAGACCAGCAAACGGTCCCTCGGTGATCTCTACCCTGTCACCCGGCTTGTGTGGCCATTCTTTGTCGACGCGGCTTTGCAGTTGTGAATCTTCATGCTGCTGCAGAAACCCGATCACCTCTTCAGGCACAGGCACCAGGTGCGTGCCGAAGCGAACAAGTTTTGCGACACCGACTGTTGAACGCACAACAGAAACATCCTGCTGCTGAAGGTCTGCCTGTAAAAAGAGATAACCGGGGAAAAGTGCACTGGTGACCATCTGCCAACTGCCGCGCAGACGTTTACGTTTACTGATACGCGGGTAGTAAACAACAAAGCCCTGGCGCTCGAGGTTATCGACGGCAATCTGCTCTTGGCGGGGTTTGGTTTGTACGGCTAGCTAGGTCATGCGGGGATTGTAGCAATTAATCGCGGGTCTGTTTTTGCTCCTGCAAAACTGACATTCCCGCCTTCCATGGCGGTCAGGGGCGGGGCGATTAATAACACCAACCTCACCATAAGGTGTAACACAAACACGAACAGTTAGTTTAAACTTGGCACCATAATAATTTTAAACATTTCACCAATGGCCAAAACCCGTAAGAAAAAAACACTCGCCGAACAGGCTGACCGTCATCGCTTATACCAGCTGTCGGTACAGTGTGCTGAAGCCGAGATCGATTTTGTTGAAGAGCGTTTTCGCACACTCAAAGGCCGCCCTGCCCGCCTGTTGCGTGAAGACTTCTGCGGACCTGCAGAGGTCTGTTGTGAATGGGTCAGACGCCATAAGAACAACCGTGCTATTGGCGTAGACCTCGATGATGAAGTTCTGCAATGGAGTCGAGATAATAATATTGACCGCCTCAGCAAGTCACAGCGCAAGCGCATTGAACTGATCGAAGAGAATGTGCTCGAGGTTGAAACAGAAACAGTCGACGTGGTTTCCGCCATGAACTTCAGCTACTGGCTGCTGATGGACCGCGGCACATTGAAGCGATATTTCAAACGCGTACACAAGGCTCTTGCCGATGACGGCATCCTCTTCCTTGACTCCTATGGTGGTTATGAATCCCACCAGGAGATTATCGAGGAGCGTGAAATCGAGGACGGTGATTTCAGTTTCACCTACACATGGGAACAGGAACGCTTCAATCCGGTAACCCATGAACTTGAATGCAGCATTCATTTCGCCTTCCCCGACGGTAGTTCAATAGAGAGTGCATTCCACTACGTGTGGCGCCTGTGGACTCTGCCGGAGATTAAAGACCTGCTCACCGAATGTGGGTTTGATGTCACATTCTACTGGCAAGGTTTCGATGAAGATGGTGAAGGTGATGGTGAGTTCGAGCCAGTTACCAGCGCTGATTCCGATGCCGGGTGGATTTGTTATATCACTGCGGAGAAGTGTTAGCCTGATATTTGATCGCGGCGAGGGCGCCCCTCCTACAGAGTAAAGTGCGATAAATATGTAGGAGGCCCGCCCTGACCGCCATGGAAGGCGGAAATGCCAGGAACCGTATGGAACGGTTCCGGCCGGGGCGCTGGCTTAAATCAGAACTTAAGCCCTTTCAACAAACTATCCTTAAGTTTATCCTCAACGCTCTTTTTCTTCTTTGGCTCTTCCGCAGCTGGTGCCTGGTCGGTTGCTGCTGCATCAGCAGGTGCTGCAACAGGCGCTTCTTCTGCAACAGGTAAACCAAGTTTTTCAAGCAGCTTGCCCTTGAGCTTATCCTTCTCTTTATCAAGCTCCTGCTTGGCACGCTCTTTGAGCAACTCCTCGAGGTCGAGTGAATAGCTTAGGTTATCAAAGTGCCCTTTGACACGAATCGGGATGGTGAGCCCTTCAAGGTCGCTGAACTCTGCACCGCCCTGCCCTTTAATTGTGCTGGTAACCTTGGTTGTCAGCAGGTAGTTAACCGAACTGGCTGACAGGTTGACCGTGCCCTTACCAGTAACTCGCAGAAAAGGAGATTTCATAACCAGGTCGTTGTTGGTCACAACACCCGACTTGATCTTTGCTGTTCCCGATAACTCGGCAAAGTCTGTCTGGCGTGCCTCTTTTGCTTTCTCAACAGGCCTGTTGTTCAGCTTGGCTTTGGCTTCGCGGAGTGCGGCTGCCAGGTTGATGCCCTTGACGCTGCCGTTTCTGACAGTAAATGTCGTGTTACCACCCAGTGAAGACATCATCTGCTTCTTATCGACACCTGAACCATTGATTTTCAGTGTGACATCAGCCTTGCCGTCGATACGCTCCTGGCCAACCAGGTCCTTGAGAAGCGGGCCTATATTTACGCCTTTAAGACGCTCGTTGGCAGACCATGTAAGGCGCTTGCCTTTACCCCTGAGGACAATATTGCCGTTGTAGCTACCACCATAAAGACCGGCAGAGAGTGGTGACAGGCGAGTCTCTCCTCCTGCGGAGATGATGTTCGCCTTGAAGTTACTCATGCTCAGTCCGGATGCATGTAATGAACCGATCTTCACAGAACCATCCAGTCGTAATCCGCCGATGGTTTTTGCCGCCTTGGCTTCCTTGACTGCAGCTGACTCTTTCTTGTCATCGGCATCGGTTGGTGGAAGGTAGTGATCGACATTGATCTTGTCTACTGCAAGGTTGAATGCAAAGTGTGGATTATCGAACCGGGTAATTCTGACATCACCATTAATACTGGAGCTGTCCAGCTTGATGTTGAACGGTTTCAGCTGCACGTGATCCGTATCGCCGTTGAATGAGAAGTTACCTGCCAGGCTACTCAGCGCCTTGTCTGACGAAACCTGTGGTGCTTCCATACCAAGCTCGCCCATCAGTTTGCCTGGGTTCAGTTGTGCGATTTTGAAACTGCCACTGTAGGTCGCTTTATCGACAGGCGTCTTGACTGCGAGGTTGCCTTCGATACTGCCGCCAGCTGCCTTGAGACTCAGCGGGTTGATATTTACTGTGTCGCCGGCAGTCTTGATCACCATTTTGCCGGAGACTTTCTCAGGCAGACCGGATGCATCAGCACCGAATGCTTTTGCGAGAGACGCAATCGAGAGTGAGTCGATATCAAGATTTCCCTCAACCTGTGGCTTGCTGCTGTAGTCAGCCGCTTGCAGTTCGCCACTGACTCTTCCGTCGGCCGATGTGATCTCAAAGTCTCGCATGACAAACTGTTTGCGCTCCTGGTCAAGACCGATGTTGCCACTGACAGTGACCTGCTGCTCCGGGTGCTTCACCGGCGTCAGTGTCAGTTCCAGGTCAGGTGCGTTAATGTATGAAAACTTCTCGTCGACAGTCAGGGTACCCTTGCCTTCCAGCTCATACTGACCAAGACGGCTTGAATCCATCACAAGATCGAGTTCGACAGGTACTGCACGCCTGGCTCCGAGCATACCGGTAGTAATCTTGTTGATCTGCAGTGAGTGCTTTTCGTTTGCCTGCGCATCGTTGAATGAAAAAGAGGTGTTGGTGATCTCGATTCGCTTGACCATCACCTCTGAATCGCCACGATCTCCGCCACCTTCATGAGGTTTATCTTCTCCGCCTTTCTGCAGGTCACTCCAGTTGTCCTTACCATTGGCAAGACGCTCAAGTGCGATGTTTGCGCCATCGAGAGAAACACTTTCAACAATAATTTCCTGGCGTAGAAGAGGTATAAGCGCTGCGCTGAAAGCCGCGTGTTTAACTTGCAGCATGTTGGGTGAGCTGAAGCCCTCCGGATTGCCCAGGGTAACTCCCTCGGCACTGATCGCAATACGCGGATAGAGATCCCACCCCAGCTGACCATCAATTGAGACATTACGGCCTGTCTCTTCCTGAACCTGCTCAATAATCTGCTGCTTGTAGTCATTGGGGTCAAACAGAGTGATAAAGGCACCGGCCGCAATCACGACGATGATAACCAGGCCAATGACCAGCTTGAAAAGAGTCTTGATCTTCATATGTGTCTATCCGGTTCTTCTTGATGATCTTTATATAATAGCAAAGGAGTATGACGGTTTGGTTGAAATGGGGTGGGAATTTACGTGGTTGACTGGATCGCGACGAGGAGGCACATCCTACATTCTCAAAAATCTGTAGGAGCGGCGCCCTCGCCGCGATAAAAGGGAGCATTCAATCGCCCCGGCCGGAACCGTTCCATACGGTTCCCGGCATTTACGCCTTCCATGGCGGTCAAGGACGGGGCTCCTACATCAACCATAGGCTGTAGGAGGGATGTTCTCACAACAATCAACCAGGAAAAGCAATCACCTCTTTGATATGCTCCGCCCCGGTTTGCAACATCAGCAAACGATCAAGTCCAAGCGCAACACCGGAACAATCAGGCAAGCCCACGGCAAGTGCATCAAGAAAGTCCTGGTCAATTGGTGGCTGATCCATTCCCTGCGCCTCTCGACTGGCAAGGTCTTTTTCAAAACGTGTCTTCTGCTCGGCGGCATCCTGCAACTCGTGAAAACCGTTCGCCAATTCGATTCCATCGATATAGAGCTCGAAGCGCTCTGCGACACGTGAGTCCTGCGGGCTGATTTGCGCCAGTGATGCCATGCTTGCCGGGTAGTTGTAGACAAACACACCGCCCGACTGCTTGAGCCAGTCACCGACAGAGAGATCAAATAGCACATCGAGGAGCCAGTCCCTCTCCACCTGTTCAGGCAACACCACTCCAAGTGACTCGGCTTTTGCCGAGAGCTCTTCAAGAGTCGCTTCAAGAGGATCAAGCCCCACGTGGTTTTTGAAGAGTGTCTGGAAGGTATGACGTTCGAACGCCATGAGATTCGGCAGCAACTCAATGATCATGGCTTCGACATCATCCATCAGCTGATAGTGATCGAAGCCGATCCGGTACCACTCCAGCATGGTGAACTCCGGGTTGTGATATCGCCCGATTTCCTCCTCACGAAATACTTTACATATCTGATAGATAGAGCCACTTCTTGAAGCTAATAATCGCTTCATGGGGAACTCGGGTGAGGTGTGAAGATACTGTTCCGGATGCTGATCGGAATCGGTACGGAAGGAATTGATGGCAGGATCCGGGTTGCCGTATCGCGACATGATCGGGGTCTCGACCTCGAGCACCTCTTCACGTCTAAAATAGTCACGCACCCGCGCAAGCAATCCGGCTCGCTTGCGCAACATCTGCTGCGAGGCAGCAGGCTGCCAACTCACTGTTTAATCTTCCTTGGCTCGCGAAACGTATTCACCCTTGCGCGTATCCACCTTGATCACTTCGCCAATCTGGACAAAGAGTGGTACACGTACAACAGCACCGGTTTCCAGTGTTGCCGGTTTTCCGCCACCGCCAGATGTGTCGCCCTTGAGGCCCGGGTCAGTATCGGTTATTTCGAGGGTGACGAAATTGGGCGCTTCGACTGTCAGCGGCGAACCGTTCCACAGGGTGACTGAACAGACATCCTGCTCCTTGATCCACTTGATCGCATCGCGAACCGCTGTCTCATCGGCCTGGTACTGCTCGAAGCTCTCCTGGTCCATGAAGTGCCAGTACTCCCCGTCTGTATAGAGATACTGCAGGGTGATGTCGATAACATCGGCTGCCTCGACACTCTCACCGGACTTGAATGTCTTTTCAATAGTACGGCCTGTTTTCAGGTTGCGAACCTTGACGCGGTTAAACGCCTGACCCTTGCCGGGTTTGACGAACTCGTTTTCGACGATGGTGTAAGGATCTCCGTCGAGCATGATTTTCAACCCGCCTTTGAATTCGTTGGTACTATATGTCGCCATGTCAGCCTCAAATATTGTCGCGATAAAACCCGCATATGATAACCCGTAACCTGAGAATCGAAAACGATAAGATGAGCTGGGAGCAGCAATATGCCGCCAGTTTTCGCAATCCGACCGATTTACTCACCTGGCTTGGCATCGATATTGGCACCATTTCAGATGCAATCGACACCGATAGCGAGTTTCCGTTGCGAGTGCCGCATGCATTTGCCAGCCGTATGCTGCACGGTAATCCTGACGATCCGCTGCTGAGACAGGTGCTCCCGTTAAAGAATGAACGTATTCCGGTCAGCGGTTTCAGCAATGATCCTCTCGATGAGGAGAATTACACTGTCGGCAATGGCATTATCAAGAAATACCAAGGACGCGCCTTGCTGATTGCAACCGGCGCATGTGCGATTCACTGTCGCTACTGTTTCAGGCGTCACTACCCCTATGCCGACGAGTCACTGACACGCGAACAGATCAGCACCATGATTTCAGAATTACGGCGCATGGGTGATCTCGACGAGGTCATCCTCAGCGGTGGTGACCCACTCAGCCTCAGCGACTCCCGACTTGAGGAACTGCTCGATGCGCTGGCGACGCTCCCGAAACTGCGGCGCCTGCGTCTCCATACACGCCTGCCGATCGTTTTACCCGACAGGGTGACAGGACGACTTGCCACCATGCTGGGGCAATTTCCGACAGAGGTCGTATGTGTCATGCACGCCAATCATCCGAATGAATTGGACGACCAGGTCGCAGCTGCAATGCATCGGTTACGTGTTGAAAACGTCACTTTGCTGAACCAGTCAGTTCTTCTAAACAGGATTAATAATGATTCAGATACTATTGAATTACTTTGTAAAAAAGGATTCGAAATGGGAGTTCTTTCCTATTATCTGCATCAACTCGACCCCGTCTCCGGCACGCACGCCTTTGCTGTCGGTGATGCGGAAGCGAATGAGATTCACGCCGAATTACTGACACGCCTGCCCGGCTACCTGGTTCCAAAACTGGTCAGGGAACAAGCCGGGGCACTCTCCAAGACTCCGCTGTGATCCAGTCCGGGTGTTGCGCCCGAACTACCCGGAAGACTTTTTCTGCCGATCCGCGAACTCTTTCAGTCGCATAACAACACGTTGATTCAGACTCTGCTCGGGAAACTCTCCCTTGTGATTACGTTCGCCTGCTTCCAGCCCGGTCAGAATCGTCATGCATTCATCAATGCTGCTGACTGCATAGATATTGAACTGACCATTTGCGACTGCATCCACCACCGACTGCTTCAGCATCAGGTGCTTGACGTTTGAAGCTGGAATAATGACTCCCTGCCCGCCTGTCAGTCCGCGCGCCTTGCACAGATCATAAAAACCCTCGATTTTCTGATTGGCCCCGCCAATCGGCTGTATCTGCCCATGCTGGTTTACGGAGCCTGTAATTGCGATTGACTGCTTGATTGGAGCCTGCGCCAGGGAGGAGAGCAATGCACAGAGTTCTGCAGCCGAGGCACTGTCACCTTCAATAGGCCCATAGGATTGCTCAAACACCAGGCTCGCCGAGAGGCTCAACGGACGATCGGTGACATAGCGTGAAGCGAGGAAGCTGGAGAGTATCAGCACACCCTTGGAGTGAATCGGCCCACCGAGTTCAACCTCGCGTTCAATATCAATCACCTTGCCTGCGCCCAGTGACGAATTCGCCGTGATACGAACCGGGTGGCCAAAGATGAAGTTGCCCAACTGGATGGTGGCAAGGCCATTGACCTGGCCGGGCATTTCACCCTCGCTGTCGATCAGGATCGTGTTGCGCAGTGTCTCACGCAGCAGGCGGTCACGAATGCGGCTCATGCGGCGCTGTTGCATCCTGATTGCACTACGAACCTCGTCAGTTCCGATAACGCTGTTGTCATTGCGCGTGGCCCAATAGTGCGCTTCCCTGACAATATCAGCGATACGACGCATGCGCGTGGATAGCATCTGTGCATCACCTGCATTGCGTGAACTCTCCTCGATGACTCTTGCGACCGCACTGTTATCCAGAGGCTTGAGCTCTTCCTTCCTGACAATGGAAGCAACCAGGCGAGCCAGCTGCAGCATGTTCTCATCGCTGCGTTCCATGTCATCTTCGAAATCAGCTGCCACCTTGAAATGCTCGAGGAACTCGGGGTCGTACTCCATCAACAGGTAGTAGTACTCACGGTCACCGATAAGAACCACTTTGACATCTAGAGGGATAGGTTCGGGTTCAAGTGAAACCGTACCGATCAGGCTGTAGGCCTGGGCAATTGACTTGGTATCGATTTCACGCGATTTCAGGGCGCGCTTGAGCGCTTCCCATGCAAGCGGCTCTATCAGGATTTTTCGGACATCAATGACAAGGTAGCCACCATTGGCACGATGCAGTGCACCTGGGCGTATCAGGGTGAAATCTGTAACCAGGTTTCCGTATTGTGATTCGTGTTCGATCTGTCCGACAAGGAATGGATAGGCCGGGTGATCTTCGAAGATGACAGGTGCACCGTCGGAATCATTGCGATCGACAAGCAGGTTGACGCTGTAGCGACGCAGAATCGCAGATTGCGGATCGATTTCATCCGGGTCTGCAATAATGCTGTTAGCACCCTCTTCCTCACCGCTGGATGCCTGCAGAATAATCTCTGCATGATCGGCAATATCCTGCTGCAGCCGCTCCTGCTCCTTCTCGGAAAGCTTGTTGTACTCTTCCGGTGTGATAGCCACACCGTCATGCAGTGGGACAAAAGTAAACCCGGTCGCAGTCTGGATAATGCCAAGATCAAGCTCCTCAGCCTGCTCCTTGACCTCCTGGAAAGCCTTCTCCTGTGCCTGGTTGGCCTGCTGCTCTATCTCCTGGCGACGGTTGTGATAGTCCTCACTCTCGAACGCAGTTGGCAGGGCAGAACTCGCCTCCTTGACGAGCTGTGTCATGTCGTCACGAAAACGACGTCCCCTGCCCGCAGGCAGTTCGATCGCTTTCGGTTTGCGTGGCTCATCAAAATTATTGACGTAACACCAGTCAGTAGAGACGCTCTCCTTGCTCGCCTTCTCCTGCAGAAACTGGCGAATAAAACTGTGCCGTCCGGTACCGGCAGGACCGAGCACAAAGAGATTAAAACCCTGCAGATCATGCCCCGTACCAAGCTCAATCGCTTCAACGGCACGCTCCTGACCTAGCATGCAGCCAAGATCCTCAAGCTCATCAGTTGTCTTGAACGGGAGGCTGCCAGGATCGCAGCTCTGGTTAAGATCTCCAGGCAATAATGGCGTAACAGAGTGCATATTTATCCTTCTTGTTTTTTTATGAACTGTATTTCATCTATTGCTAATTAAAGACTAGTCCATCTTGCACGGTTTTTGCATCGGAATATTTACAATGACCTGATGACGCGCCTTTCATCAAAATTGAATGACTTCTCCGCAAAGACTATATTTATAGTAGAGGAAGAAGTAAAAAAAGGAGGACGAAATGAGCGGAAAAGAAGGTAATGTGGCTCAGCATGGACGACAGGACCGCCTGTTGAAAGAACACGTCCATGACCCATACATGGCCAGCAAAAAGTTGTCAGAACCGACCGTTTGCCCTCGTTGTCATGTCGTTTACAGCGGCGCAAGATGGCAATGGAAGTCCGAGACACCAGAATGTGCATACGAAGAAGTCTGTCCTGCCTGTCGTCGAATCCAGGACAAGGTGCCGGCTGGGATTCTGACGCTGAAAGGCGATTTCTTCGAGGAACACCGGGGAGAAATCATGCGCATGGTTCACCACCATATTGAAGATCAGATGGAGCTGCATCCAATGAAACGCCTCATGGGAGTCGTAGAAGAGGATAACGAAAACAGTGTTCTACTTTTTACCGACACACATCTGCCACGAAGTGTTGGCGAGGCGGTTGAACATGCCTTCAAGGGTGAACTGGATATTCACTATACGAAGGAATCAGGGATTGTGCGGGTTTACTGGCAGCGGTAATACTTCCCGTTGCTTGTCGTACCGGCCTTGAGCCGGTATCCAGAAGTGCATGCACTATTGTAGATGTACCCCGGGTCAAGCCCTCCCTACTTCTCGTTGGAAACCCCGTGAGGAACATGCGCTGACGGCACATGGCGTGAAGCCGACTGGCAATGCTGATGACGATCGTCGAAGAAGATATCTGCACCAAACGCCTTGAGGAAATCACCTTTATCGATGCCACCGAGGAACAGTGCCTCGTCGATACGTACACCCCACGACCTCAGGGTACGGATAACACGCTCATGCGCAGGTGCGCCCCTGGCTGTAATCAGGGCTGTGCGTATGGGTGACTTCTCAGCCGGGAGCTCTTTCTGAATCTGGTGCAAAACGGCAAGAAACTGTTTGAATGGCCCACCGGGCAGTGGCAAACGGGCACTCTCCTTTTCGCTCTTCTCAAATGCCTCGAGACCCTCACTCTGGTAAACACGCTCAGCCTCATCGGAAAACAGCACGGCATCACCGTCAAAGGCGATTCGCAGTTGTGTATCTTCCGGCTTTTCGCGACCTTCCTCATCCGCCTTTCTGTCAAGAAAGATGGTTGCAGCTGCGAGGCCAGAATCAAGCGCCAGGCGGACATCATCCGCATTGGCAGAGAGAAACAGGTGTGCCCCGAGCGCCTTGGCATAGGGAAACGGCCGTTCGCCACCGGTGAAGGCGGCACGCCTGATCTGCAGTTTGTGATGATCGATTGAATTAAATACGCGCAGGCCTGTATCGGCGCTATTACGTGACAACAGGACAATCTCGATGGTTGCCTTGTCCTGCAGCAGTGAATTGATATTCAGAAGTTTACGCACCAGCGGGAAGGCCTGGCCCACTGCGAGGGGCTCATCTTCTCTTTCAACCTGGTAGTTACAGTAGGCTTCTATGCCCTCCTCTTCGTAGACACGATGCGACTCATCAAGATCGAAAAGCGCACGCGATGAGATGGCAATGACCAGCTTGGCGGGTGGATGCTGCCCGACTGCTGTTACGTCACTGCCTGACATGGGTGTTACCTGACAAGGTGAGGATATAGCTCTGCTGCAAGTGCATTGAACTCACGCACACCCGGATCGCGTGGATCCAGTTCCATGGCAGCCAGTCCTTCACTGAACGAGTGCAGGAATACAGCTCGCTGGGAGAGACGCGGAATCAGGAAGCGGATACCCGGCAGTGACACAAGAGCAGCAGCAGTTTCATAGGATTCATTCACAGCCGACTGCATATCGACACGATTCAGAAAGCCGTAGACTTCCGGCTTGTTCTCGAGGTTGGCAATAATGCTATTGACGAAACGGACGAAACGCTGGGTTGACCAGACATCTGCCTGACTTGGAGGTACAGGAACAATAATACGGTCTGCAATCTGGATGGCGCGTTTCAACGATGCCATGTCAGAGGTACCAACATCGATCAGAATCTCTTTATAGGAGTTCAGATCAGTACCATCATAGAGTGCCTGGCGTCCCCTGACTTCAATACCCGGCTGGTACCCTTCTTCTGCGCGCACATCGGCGACATCTGTAAAGGTTGCCTGTGGATCAAGATCCAGCCCGAGTGTTCTTTGTCCTGCCAGCGATAACCAGACGGCAAGATTGAATGTCACCGTACTTTTACCCGAACCACCTTTAAGACTACCAATGACTGTGATCATCTATTCTTATTTCCTGTCACTTGCTGCTTACCAGCTCGGAACATATCCGCCTGGAGAATAACTGTTGTATCCCGGCATATAGTTGCCCGGGTTCATGTAGCTGCCCTGGTATCCAGGTACCAGGTATGGAGATTGGCCTGAATAGGGCAACGGAGCCACCGGTGTCGGCTGATAAGCCGGGTACGTCGGATAAGCCTGGTAGCCCTGGTAGCCCTGGTAACCATGTTGCACCTGGGGTCTCTGATAACCCCTGTACTGGTAACCAGGTTCGACACAAGCGTCCCTACCCGGATTATAAGTCGGCGACAGTGTGCGCTGCTTGCGCGGCGCACGGAACCTGTAATTGCCCATGGCGTTTGATTTAGGTCCGCTTCCACTCTCCTGCACTGCCTGCTGTTGCTCCATGTCTCCACGAAAGACAAAATCCTGATTACCACTCCCCGTGCTCGCCGGTGTTTCAACATCGTTTCGAAACGTGAAACCACCTGTATCAAATGTTGACTGGGCAACTGCAGCTACGGGCAGCAGCAGAACAGCCAGTAAAGAGCAAAATCCTCGGGTTATGGCTATCGACATATTACTCCTTTCCACCCTGATCATCAGATTCATCCGGCATATCGCGCAGACGAATACCACGACGACGGCGCTTGCCAGGCTGGGGAACAGTGGCACCAGGCATCTGTGAAGCTGAATCCGACTTGGCAGCAGCGACAGACGTTGGCCTGATCGGTGCTGAGAGAAGATCAATATCATCATCACTGGCCTGTGAAACCTCGATGATATCTTCATCTGCCTGAAGCGGCTCGGCAACTTTCCTCTGCTCGACAACAGGTGCTGCAGGTTCTGGTGCTACGACTTCTGGTTCAGGTTCAGGTTTCGGCTCAGGTGCAGTAACCGGCTCGGCAACAATCGGCTCAACCACTTCAGGTGCTGGCGCTTCAATCTCCGGTTCAGAAATTGGCGCTTCTGCTACTGGCTCTGGGGCAGGAGCTTCAACGACCGGCTTGGGCGTTTCAGCTACTGGTTCAGGTTCAGCAACAAATTTCTGCTCTGCTTCTGCAGCAGGTGCCTGTGGTTCTGGTTCCGGCGCCGGTTCAGGTACAGGCGCAGCCTCAGGTACAGGCGGCGGCGTTGGCGGCGGCTTGGGAGCAGCTGGCGGTTGTGGTGCTGCCGGTGGCGAAGCCTGAGGAGGCTTCTTCTTTGGAAGCAACAGGCGCAGCCAGTTCATCAGAATACCGAAGAACGAGATCAGCGCGAAGATGGCGCCGATCAGTTTGCCCCATACCATGAAGGCCATGTCTGTGAACGAACGTTTGGGTGCAACAGGTGCTGCTGCTGGCGCGGGGGTTGAAGTAGTACCACCAGATCCATCCGGCATATCAACACCAGCCACCTGGTAGAGCGCCTTCGCCGCCTTGGTCGTTCCAAGCGGAATAACAATCAGGGTAAGAACGGTCGAGACCAGCACACCGGCAGCCAGCGAGATCGCCATGCCCTGAAAGATCGGATCTGTCAGGATGACTGCAGAACCACCGACAAGTGCCAGTGCAGTAATCACGATTGGGCGCGTTCTGGTCATACAGGCCTTGATGACGGCCTCTTCAAGTACAACCCCTGCACGTACCTCGTGAATCGTGAAATCGACCAGCAAGATCGAGTTACGCACGATAATACCCGCTAGCGCAATCCAACCGATCATTGACGTTGCTGTAAACTCAGCTCCAACAAATGCATGAGCAGGAATAATTCCAAGCAGTGTCAGTGGTATCGGCGCCATGATAACTGCAGGAATGCGGAAGTTGCCGAATTCGATGACGACGAGGAAATAGATAACTGCGAGTGCCACCATGAATGCGGCGCCCATGTCACGGAATGTCTCGTAGGTGACGGTCCACTCACCGGTCCATTCAAATGATGACTCTATGTCATTTGCGGGTGGCCCCATCCACTCGATGTTATTACCGAGTATGGCGCCATCCGGAGCGACATAGCCTTGACCATCGTTAGCAGCCGCTAGTGCATCCTGTACCTGCATCATGCCATACACAGGTGCAGCGAGGCGCCCGGAAACATCTGCAACAACGTACTCTACAGAACGCAGATCCTTGTGATAGATAATCTCGTCTTCTTCCATTCTGACGAACTGTCCAAACTCGCGCAGGGATACAACTTCGCCAGTGGCTGTATTGACCGGAAGGTCACCAAGCCTGGTAACTTGTGAACGCTCAGCAAATGGCACTTGCAGCACGATATTGATCGGCTCATGACCTGCCAGGTTCTTGACATCACCCATCGGTGCACTGCCGAGAGCCATGGCTATATTCTGGTTGATACTCTCCTGGCTGACACCCGCACGAGAGGCTTTCTCACGATCAGCTTCAAAACGCCAGTAAGAGTAAGGCTCACGCATGTAATTGTCGACATCGGTGAGGTTCGGCGCCTCTTCGAACAGCCTTGTCAGGTGTCTTGCAACCTCGCGTCGTGACTTGTCGTCCGGTCCGTGCACCTCGGCAACAACCGACTGCAGTACCGGCGGACCGGGTGGCATCTCGACAACTGCAATTCGTGTTCTTGTGCCCTTGATCATCTCGCGCAGAATACGGCGTGCCTCGACAGCAATCTCGTGACTGGTACGTTCACGATCGTTCTTGTCGAGCAGTTGCACCTGGATATCGGCCTGCCATGGTTGCCTACGCGTGTAGTAGTGCCTGACCATGCCATTGAAATCGAACGGACGTGCAGTACCGACATAAGTCTGGATTGCAGTCACCTCGGGAAACTGGCGTAACTTCTCCGCCATGCTGGCAGTGAGGTTTGCGGTATCCGGCAGGGCTGTACCCTCAGGCATATCGATAACAACGGAGAACTCCGGCTTGTTATCCAGCGGGAGCATCTTGACCGCCACCCAATTAAAGTAGAAGAAGGAGCACGCAAAGATCAGCAATAACCACAAAATGCCATTGAACATTTTGCGCTTGGCCGGCTTGTCGATCATCGGCATCAGGATTCTGCGGAACATTCCTTCGAGGCGCTCTGCCTCCTTGTGCTCGCGCTCTTCAGCTGCTGCCAGGTAGTTCATGCTGGGACGGAAGAGACCCGATATTGCCAGCCATGGTGTGAACACAAAGGCTGCAAACAGGGAGATCAACATCGCAACCGAACCGAGTGCCGGGATCGGGAACATGTAGGGGCCCATCATGCCACTGACAAAGCCCATCGGCAGCAAGGCGCCGATAACCGTGAATGTCGCAAGAATTGTCGGGTTACCGACCTCGCGAACCGCATCGACGGCAGTTGCCATGTCGGTACTGTCATTCTGCAGCCAGCGACGGTAGATATTCTCGATAACGACGATGGCGTCGTCGACAAGAATACCGATTGAAAATATCAGCGCAAAGAGACTCACCCTGTCGATGGTAAATCCAAGCAGCCAGGCGACAAAAATGGTCATCAGCAGAACGACCGGTATAACCAGCGTTACGACCAGCGCAGGTTTGAATGCACGGAATGCAACCAGAACCAGTGCAAATACGATACTGGTGGCGACAAACAGTTTGAAGATCAGCTCGTTGACCTTGTCATTGGCTGTCTGACCGTAGTTACGTGTAACGAAAACATCAACATTGGTGGGAATAACGCGTCCCTTGAGCTCCTCGACACGTTCAAGCACGGCATTGGCAACGGTCACACCGTTGGTGCCCTCCTGCTTCGCAATAGCGATTGTTACTGCAGGACTGCCATCTACCCGGCCAATACTTTCCGGTGACTGCGGACCACTGTAAAAAGCCACCAGCTTGCTGGCATCTTCCGGACCCTGCGTGACCACTGCAACATCTCGCAGGTGTATGGGTGCACCACCGAAGGTGCCGACAATCAGTTCACTGACATCGCGTGCATGCTTGAGAAACTTGCCTGTTACTACTGTCAGGTGGGTTCCGCCACTTTCGACCGAGCCAGCCTGGGTCTCCTGGTTGGCTGTCTGGATCGCTTGTGCAACCTGGCCGATACTGATGCCATAGCCTGCTAGAATTTCAGGCAGCACCTCGACCTTGACGACCTCCTTGCGGCCGCCAACAACAAAACCTTCACTGGTATTGGGCAGTTCGTTGAGGTTCTGCAGAATATCGTGCGCCAGCATACGCAGCTGGCTGTCATCAACATCAGGATGGTTGTCCTGGTTGAGATCTTTCGACCATAAAGTAAGCGTGACAACCGGTACGTCGTCAATACCGACAGGACTTACCATCGGGGGCGACACCCCGGACGGAATCTTGTCCATGTTGGAATCGATCTTGTCGTTGACCTTGACCAGCGAGTCGTTCATCTCCTCGCCAACCTCGAACTGCACGGTCACCATGCCCATACCGCGCTGCGAAGCTGAATAGACGTGCTTAACGCCCTTTATCTCGCTCATCATGCGTTCGAGAGGTTCAATCGCACGTACGGAAACCTGTTCAGCAGACGCACCCGGATATGGAACAATGAGGTCGACCATGGGAACCGAGATCTGCGGGTCTTCCTGTCGTGGAATCAACAGGTAACCCATGATTCCCATCAACAGCATTGCAGCATAGAGCAAAGGCGAGAGAGGAGAATTTATAAAGGCACGCGCCGTATTACCGGCAATGCCCAGATCCTTGCCTTTTAATTCATCCAGATTGTTGTCTACTCTTTGGCTCATTTGCTGCCGGCCTTTTGTTGTTCCGGAGGGCTTGTGGCGTAACCCACCGGCTCCCTGTTATTAATTCAAGACGCCCTTTGCGGGCGTCTTCGGCTTATCTGTTCGTTAACTTCGTTAGTTTCAGTTGAATCAGGGATTCCGCTGTACCATTTCGCCTGCCTGCAGGCCTGAAGTTACCATAATGTAATCGTCGCCAATGTTTTCGCCGATACGCACAAGGCGCAGCTGCGGTCTTCCGCTCTCACCCTTGACGTAAACGCCGGGAAGGCTGCCATTGAAACGTACTGCACTGACCGGTATTTTCACCATGCCGCCACTCGAAACAGTATTATCCGGTACCAGCACCTTAATATACTCGCCTGGACGGGATACACCTTGAGGGAGGTCAAATTTCACTTTAACGGTATGGCGCACCCGGTCGGCCATCGGGAATACCTGTGCAACACGCACCGGCACACGTTCGTTATTCACATCTAGCTCAGCCTCAAGCATCTGGCCCTGGGTGAGGTTTGGTGCCACACGTGAGGGCACATCAACAACAACCTGCAGGAATTCGACATCGGCGTAACTCAGCATGGGCATACCGGGCTGAATTGTGTCTCCCACCTCGACATGCTTGTGCGTGATAACACCAACAAAGGGGGCAAGGCTGCGTGCATCACGCAACTTGGCATCGATGGCCTGGATCTGTGACTGCGCCTGCAGAATCGAGTTACGTGACTGCTGAATTCGAGTGCGTGATGAATAGAGGTCAGCAGAGCGCGCGGCGTCGGTATCGTAATCACCGACCATATCCTGCATTGGGCGTGAGAACATGTCATCGAAGAGATTCGGCATACCCATACCGCCCATCGCCTGTTTAGTACGCGGTGCCCACAGCTCTCGGTTGTACTGGACGTCGGCATTACGCAGATCCGCCTCGGCGTTGGCAAGCTGTGCCACAGCCGAGTTACGCTGTGCCATCAGTTCAGTACTGTCGATCCTGACCAGTTCGGCACCTGCATCAAAAGCATCACCCTCGATACCTGAGATGGACTGAATGCGGCCAGGAATTTGCGCTGCCAGTGTCACTTCTTTGTATGGAATGACAGTGCCACCAAGTGAGATGAAAACAGAGGTGCCCGCATCCTGAACTTCGACCCAGTCTTGAGCCGTGTTATCTGTTTGCGCCTGCGCCGCTATGGGGGCCGCAACCAGTAACGCTAGAATCGTCTGTTTTAATGCTTTCCGCATGACATAACCTCAAATTGGAACTAACCGGGCAAAAATAAACGGTGTATTACAAACAGGGCCTCAACTGAAGAGGCCCTGGATATGGCAACCCGATCAGGCGCGCGCCATGACTGAGAAACTCTTGATAAACGGCCCGGCCATACGTGGATCTTTCAACATGGCACCGTAGTCACCAACCTTGAATTTCATTTTTCCCGAAGCAAATGCAGTACCCAGTCCCATCATGCCTGGTGGTTTTGCAATCCACTTTTGCCACTGCTGCTCGCTTGCGCGGATATCCCAGTTGAGCTCTTCACCATTGTAGGCGCCTGCAGAAGTCGCAGAACCATTCTCGACCACGAGCACACCTGTAGGCTGACCGTCATCCGGAAAACCATAACCGATATTGCTGCTGAAATTGATATCAGCCAGTGCTGAAGTCAGTTCCGACTCGGCGTTCCACTGCTGCATAAAGCTCTTCATCCACTCATCAGAAAAAATTGCAGACATACTCAACCACTCCTATTGTTTGCGTCATTATTATTTGAAAATCCGGCATCCATCTTATTTAGCGACGGGATTACCGATCAGATAGCTAAGTATCCCCCATATGATAGGTGTATTGCAATATTCAGATCGAGTTAATGTGCCAATTTCATGTCACCAGGGGCTCCTTTTTTGTTGCCAAAAAGACGGACAATTGCACCTAAGCCATTGCTATTTTTGAGTATTGCAGACAAACTTTAAATATATACAAACCGGAATTTAAGCATGTCTTTCGAAAAAACATCCATCAAGCAGCGCCTCGACCAGCTAGAGAAGCATCTTTCCGTGGAAAATCCGGCACTTATCGACGCCGTCAAATCATTTCGACAGCTCGATAAAGTTGGACACAAGACCGGTTTACTGGCCGAGGATGACTCATTTGCGACCAGAATCACCTGGTGGCCGCTGATTTCGGTACTGGGGACCTTTTCTGCAGGAAAATCGACCTTCATCAATCACTACATCGGTGAGCAGATCCAGCGCAGCGGCAACCAGGCGGTCGACGACAAGTTCACCGTGTTGTGCTACTCACATGAAGCGGCTCCCCACGCACTGCCCGGCGTGGCCCTGGATTCGGATCCACGCTTCCCTCTCTACCGCATCAGCGAGGATATCGAGAGCGTCGCAACCGGTGAGGGAAAACGCATCGACTCCTACCTGCAGATGAAAACCACCACCTGCGAGACCCTGCGCGGCAAGACCATTATCGACTCCCCCGGATTCGATGCGGATGCACAACGCACCTCGACGCTGCGCATCACCGATCACATCATCACCCTCTCCGACCTGGTGCTGGTTCTGTTCGATGCACGCCATCCGGAACCCGGCGCCATGCGCGATACGCTTGACCATCTTGTCAGCAACACCATCAATCGGCCGGATGCAGGCAAGTTCCTCTACATTCTCAACCAGATCGACACGGCGGCACGTGAGGACAATCCCGAAGAGGTCATCGCAGCATGGCAGCGCGCACTCGGTGAACGCGGCCTTACCGCAGGACGTTTCTATACAATCTACAGTCCGGATGCCGCGGTACCAATCGAGGATGCACAGCTACGCCAGCGCTTTGAAAGCAAGCGCGACAAGGATCTCTTGGAGATTCACAGCCGTATGGACCAGGTTGACATCGAGCGCGCCTACCGTATCGTCGCATCACTTGACCATACCGCCAGGGAGATCGAACAAAAGGCAATGCCAAGCCTGGTTGAATTAATGCGCAGGTGGTACAAGCGCACACTGGTACTCGATGCCGTCACCGTCGCCTTCCTGTTGCTGCTCTATATTGGCGTCAGTCTCGGTATCGGTTTCAATCCGCTGGATATTGCCCCTGCAATTGCAGGCAACTGGATACTTTCCGCTAGCATTGCGGTCGTACTGTTAGCCATCATCCATTTCGGCATGCGCGAACTCGCAGCCAAGACCCTGCTCGGCGCTGCTCGCAAGGCGTCTGAAGCACTCGACGGCAAACTTGATCTTGTAGGTGCATTCAGAAAAAGTACGCGTATGATGCGCATCATTATCAGCAGGCGTCCGGCTGGCTGGGGATCATTCACTCGCAAACGCCTGAAGCGCGTCCGCGAAGAGAACGATCGCATTGTGCAGATGCTCAATGACCGCTTTACTAATCCATCGGGAGCGGGACAGGCAGCAGACACCGTGACTGAAACAAATACCCAACCTGAGCCAGTTAGCGAGAAACTGGAAGTTCAGGAGAAAGACGAGTCCATGGAGTTTAATCTTGATGAGATTCTGGAAACCGAAAATAGAGAAAAGGACAAGTAGTTTTAGATGAGCGATATGAATGAATTCCACCTTTCAGCCGAGGCGATACGCGGAACGATCAAGGTGCCTGCACACCCGGTCAAGCCTGACATTACGGCGGAAGAGAAAAAGGCCCTTAAAGAACGCATCAAGAAACTGATGCGGGAACAGGATGCAACACTGGTTGCTCACTATTACACCGATGGTGATATTCAGGAACTCGCCGAGGAGATGGGCGGCTGTGTTGCCGATTCACTCGAAATGGCACGCTTCGGCACTACCGCCAAAGAGCAAACCCTCGTGGTTTCAGGGGTGCGTTTTATGGGCGAAACCGCCAAGATCCTCAATCCAGAAAAACGCGTTCTGATGCCTGATCTGGGCGCAACCTGTTCACTTGACGAAGGCTGCCCTGCCGATGCCTTTACTGCATTTTGCGATGCCCATCCGGACCATACCGTGGTTGTCTACGCAAACACCTCTGCAGCCGTCAAGGCACGTGCCGACTGGATGGTGACATCCGGCATCGCACTACCGATAGTCAAGCACCTCAAGGAACAGGGAGAGAAAGTCCTGTGGGCGCCTGACCAGCACCTGGGACGCTATATAGAAAAGGTCACCGGTGTCGACATGCTGTTATGGCAGGGCTCCTGTGTCGTACACGAGGAGTTCAAGTCAGTTGCACTGGAGCGCATCCGTCGTTTGCACCCTGACGCCGCTGTACTGGCACATCCCGAATCACCCGAACATATTCTCGATCAGGCTGACGTGGTGGGATCAACCACAAAACTGATTGAGGCTGTTGCCACCAGGAAGGAAGAGAAGTTTATCATTGCAACAGACGACGGTATTTTCTGGAAGATGCATCAGGTGGCACCAGGCAAGGAGCTGATCTCTGCACCAACGGCTGGCGAAGGTGCAACTTGTGAATCCTGTGCCCACTGTCCGTGGATGGCAATGAACTCGCTGCAGAATCTCGAGGAGATGCTGCTGAATCCGGGGCCACAACACGAAATCAACATCGATGAATCAATTCGCGAACGCGCCATGTTGCCGATCAGGCGCATGCTTGATTTTGCCGACAGCCATGGGATCAGCGGCAAGTACCAGGGGAATGCCTGAATCCTGGCAGAACCAACCCCATATTCGTCACCCCGGGCTTGACCCGGGGTCAATCAAGATAATCGCTACCCATGGATGCCGGCTCAAGACTGGCAAGACAACTTAAACAAAAAA
The DNA here is from genome assembly GCF_002020255.1 of Solemya velum gill symbiont. Lineage (NCBI taxonomy): Bacteria > Pseudomonadati > Pseudomonadota > Gammaproteobacteria > Solemya velum gill symbiont. The sequence continues at coordinate 23,829 of NZ_MPQG01000019.1, forward strand.
AGGCCGCACATTGTGCGGCCTTTTTCATCAAGCTGATTAAAAATGATCAGCTGATCTTCTGGTCCAGTGAACCTGAAGCATACTCTGCAAACATCACTTCAAGAGACTTGGCAGTGATCTTCGAACCATGACCGGCACAGCCGAATGCTTCGTAACGTGCCTTACAGATATCCTTCATCGCCTCGGTAGAAACCTTGAGGAACTTGCGAGGATCGAAGTTTGAAGGATTTTCCATCAGGTGACGACGGACAGCACCGGTTGATGCCATACGCAAGTCTGTATCGATGTTGACCTTGCGAACACCGTGCTTGATGCCTTCAACGATTTCTTCAACAGGTACGCCATAGGTCTGGCCCATTTCGCCACCGTGGCTGTTGATGATCTCAAGCCAGTCCTGCGGTACAGATGATGAACCGTGCATAACGAGGTGAGTGTTGGGGATGCGCTCGTGGATCTCCTTGATGCGGTCGATACGCAGGACATCGCCAGTTGGCTCCTTGGTGAACTTGTAGGCACCGTGTGAAGTACCGATAGCAATCGCAAGTGCGTCAACGTTAGTCGCCTTGACGAAATCGGCAGCCTCTTCAACACCGGTCAGCAGCTGATCCATGTCGAGCTTGCCTTCAGCGCCGTGGCCGTCTTCTTCACCCATCTCACCGGTTTCGAGTGAACCGAGACAACCCAGCTCGCCTTCAACGGTAACGCCACCGGCGTGTGCCATTTCAACTACGGTACGGGTTACGTCGACGTTGTACTCGAATGAAGAAGGTGTCTTCATGTCAGCCATAAGTGAGCCGTCCATCATGACAGAGGTGAAACCTGACTGGATAGAGCGCAGACATACCGCTGGCTCAGAACCGTGATCCTGGTGCATAACAACAGGAATGTGCGGGTACATCTCAACAGCCGCCTGGATCAGGCGACGCAGGAAGGGCTCGCCCGCGTATGAACGCGCACCGGCAGAACCCTGCATAATAACTGGTGCATCAACTTCGTCAGCAGCCTGCATGATGGCATGCACCTGCTCCATGTTGTTGACGTTGAAAGCCGGCATACCGAAATCGTTCTCGGCAGCGTAATCAAGCAATTGGCGCATTGAAATCAGAGCCATGATTGTCTCCTTCTGTTTCTATTGAAATTTCTTTAACAAAATTTATACATACCGGGCACATGCCCGCATTTTTACTCAGCAGTAATCTGTAAATCAGTCTGGCAATACATGCTCGCCGACACGGACGATTTTCATTACGTTTGTACCACCTTCGAGACCCTGGAAATCACCCTTGGTGATAATCACAAGGTCACCGTCGCGTACTGCACCGCGACGCAGGAGCTCATCAACAACTTCCTGATTGATGCGCTGTGAATCAGATTCGAACGGGTGAAAGCTGATCGGGTAAACACCACGATAGAGAGTCACCCGTCGGCGTGTCGCTACAATCTCTGACATCGCAAAGATCGGAATACCCGAACTGATACGTGACATCCACAGTGCTGTTGAACCCGACTCGGTCAGAGCGGCAATGGCAGCTACGTTGAGATGGTTGCCTGTATACATGGCAGCCATCGCGATCGCTTCGTCAACACGTCCGAAATGGGTGTGCAGCCTGTGATCAGACTTTCTCGCTATAGATTGTTTCTCAGCTTCATAGCAGACACGCCCCATCGCCTCGACAGCCTTCGCAGGATACTTGCCAACCGCACTCTCACCGGAGAGCATGACAGCATCTGTGCCATCGAGAACAGCGTTGGCAACGTCGAATACCTCGGCGCGTGTCGGAATCGGATTTTCAATCATCGATTCCATCATCTGGGTTGCTGTAATAACAACCTTGTTACGCTCACGCGTTTTACGGATCAGCATTTTCTGCGCGGCTGGCAGTTCAGCATCACCGATCTCAACACCAAGGTCTCCGCGAGCCACCATGATGATGTCAGTTGCATCGATAATCGATTCGATAACATCAAGCGCCTCGGCGCGTTCGATCTTGGCGACTATCGCAGCTGAACCACCCTGTTCCTGCAGCAGTGCACGAGCCATCTCGATATCATCGGCCGATTGCACAAAGGAGACTGCAAGGTAGTCAGCATCGATTTTTGCAGCAAACTCAATATCGTGCTTGTCCTTGTCAGTTAGTGCCGGAGCAGAAAGTCCACCACCCTGCTTGTTGATACCCTTGTTGTCAGACAGCGGGCCGCCGACCTGAACTTTACATGAGATCTTGCTGCCGTTGACGTCTTCTACCCAAAGGACAATCTTGCCGTCATTGATGAGCAGAGTATCGCCGCGTGAAAGATCGCTCGGCAACTGCTTGTAGGTACAACCGACAATATCGATATTACCTTCGTCGATCGGGTAATCGATGTCGATAGTAAAGGATGCGCCAATTTCAAGATTGACCTCGCCATCCTTGAACTGACCAGTACGAATCTTAGGTCCTTGCAGATCGACCAGAACGCCAACCTGGCGGCCACTGGCACGTGCACGATTGCGCAACTGCTCCGCTCGTTCGGCATGCTCTTCATGGCTGCCGTGCGAGAGGTTGATACGAACCACGTCGACACCTGCGGTGATCAGGTCATCGATGACTTTGGGATCATCGGTAGCCGGACCGAGTGTTGCGACAATTTTTGTACGTTTTGGCATAGTAGAGTTGCTTATCCCTTGGCGCGTTCTTCAAGCATGGCAACTGCAGGCAATGTCTTGCCTTCGAGATACTCGAGAAAAGCACCACCAGCAGTTGAGATGTATGAGACCTTGTCGTAAATATCGTATTTCTGAATTGCCGCGATAGTGTCACCGCCGCCAGCGAGGCTGAATCCGTCTGCATCGGCAATTGCCATTGAGACAGTCTTGGTTCCTTCTCCGAACTGGTCGAATTCAAATACGCCGACAGGACCGTTCCAGACGATAGTACCGGCCTTGCTGATGATCTCTGCAAGTTCTTTGGCACTGTCAGGACCGATATCGAAAATCATGTCGTCATCTTCAACATCGCCTGCCGCCTTGAGAGTTGCCTCGGCTGTTTCGCTGAACTCCTTGCCGCAGACCACGTCGGTCGCGATTGGAATGTTGGCACCACGTGCTTTCATCTTCTCGACCAGCTCTTGTGCTGTACCGACGAGATCATCTTCGCACAGTGATTTACCAACGTTGTTACCCATCGCCTTGAGGAAGGTATTCGCAATACCACCACCGACAACCAACTGGTCAACTTTCTCGGAAAGTGCCTCGAGAACGGTCAGCTTGGTAGAAACCTTTGAACCACCTACGATGGCAACCATCGGGCGCGCAGGTTCTGCAAGTGCTTTTGCGAGGTTGTCGAGCTCACTTGCCAGCAGCAGTCCGGCACATGCAGTCGGAGCAAATTTACCGGCACCGTGTGTAGACGCCTGGGCGCGATGCGCAGTACCGAATGCGTCCATAACGAAAACATCACAAAGTGCTGCGTATTGTTTCGCCAGGTCTTCGTTGTCTTTCTTTTCACCAGCATTGAAACGAACGTTCTCGAAAAGAACAACTTCGCCATCGGCAATTTCAGGAGCGTTGTCGAGGTAATCCTTGACCAGGCGAACCTCTGATCCCAGCTTTGCTGACATGTCGTCGGCAATCGGCTGCATCGAGTTCTCATCATCAACCTTACCCTCTTCAGGACGGCCACGGTGGGACATTACCTGGACTTTAGCGCCTGCTTTCATGCAGTGCTCGATAGTCGGCATGGATGCGGAGATACGCGCATCGGAAGTTACCTTGCCATCTTTTACAGGTACGTTCAGGTCAGCACGAATGAGTACGCGCTTGCCGGCGAGATCGAGGTCGGTCAGTTTAATGAAGGACATAAAAGGCTCCATACGTCATATGAGAAAAATAATTAAAGCGATTTATTAAAAAATCAATTCTTAACAAATAGCTCTGGTACTCATGGCCGCCACCCCGTGTACGGGGCTGAACCCCGGGCAAGCCCGGGGTGACGACCATAAGTCTTACAGCTTAATTGGCAGCAACGTGCTCCATGAAACGCAGCATGTTACAAGTGTAGCCATACTCGTTGTCGTACCAGGAGACAACTTTCACGAAAGTGCCATCCAGTGCGATACCTGCTTCTGCATCGAAGATTGAAGAGAAGCCATTACCACGGAAGTCAGTTGAAACAACTTTCTCGTCGGTGTAACCCAGAGTCTTGCTCATGTCGCCGTTCTCTGAAGCTTCTTTCATTGCAGCACAGATGTCTGCGTAATCTGCTTCGCCGTTGAGTTCAACAGTCAGGTCAACAACAGAAACGTCTGAAGTTGGTACGCGGAACGCCATACCAGTCAGCTTGCCGTTCAGCTCTGGCAGAACAACACCAACTGCCTTTGCAGCACCGGTAGATGAAGGGATGATGTTCTCGAGGATACCACGACCACCGCGCCAGTCTTTCATTGAAGGACCGTCAACAGTCTTCTGGGTAGCAGTTGCAGCGTGAACAGTCGTCATCAGACCGCGCTTGATGCCCCACTTGTCGTTCAGAACCTTGGCAACAGGTGCGAGACAGTTGGTGGTACATGAAGCAGCAGAGATGATTGCCTGGCCAGCATACTCGCCGTGGTTAACACCATAGACGAACATTGGAGTGCCATCCTTTGAAGGCGCTGACATAACAACTTTCTTGGCGCCAGCATCGATGTGCTTCTGACAACCTTCTTCGGTCAGGAAGAAACCAGTACACTCAAGAATGATGTCTGCATCAACATCGCCCCACTTGAGGTCAGCCGGATCACGCTCTGCAGTCAGGCGGATGTCCTTGCCGTTGACTGTCATGGTGTCGCCGCTAACTGAGATCTCGCCGTCGAAGTTACCGTGGACCGAGTCATACTTCAGCATGTATGCGAGGTAATCATTGTCCAGCAGGTCGTTGATACCAACAACTTCGATTTCAGGGAAATCTTTTGCGATTGCACGGAATGCCATGCGTCCGATACGGCCAAAACCGTTAATACCGACTTTAATTGTCATAATTTTCTCCTAATTTTTCGAACTGAAATTGTACGTCGGGCCGGTAATAGCCGGCCCTTATAAAACTCTTAAGCCATCACACCGTTAACAGTGCTGACAACATTCTCGACAGTGAATCCGAACTCTTTGAAGAGCTCGCCTGCAGGCGCTGACTCACCGAAACGGTTGATACCGACAACTGCGTCAGCATACTTGTACCAGGCATCAGGCACTGCAGCTTCAACAGCAACTGTAGGAACGCCTTTTGGAAGTACAGATGAACGGTAACTGTCATCCTGCGCCTCGAATGCATCAACAGATGGCATGGAGACAACGCGAATTTTCTTGCCCGACAACTCGTCAGCAGCGCCTGTAGCAAGTGCCACTTCTGAACCGGTTGCGAGAATGATTGCATCCGGAGTGCCGTCACAATCACGCAGGATGTAACCACCCTTTGCGATGTCGGCAATCTGTGCGTCTGTACGCTCCTGGTGCGGCAGACCCTGGCGCGAGAAGATCAGGGTTGAAGGACCATCCTTGCGCTCGACTGCCTGTGCCCAGCAGACTGCAGATTCAACAGCATCACAAGGACGCCATACAGCCATGTTGGGAATCATACGCAGGGTTGGAATCTGCTCGACAGGCTGGTGAGTTGGTCCATCTTCACCAAGACCGATTGAGTCGTGGGTGAAGACGAAGATGCTCTGGATCTTCATCAGTGCAGCCATACGCAGTGCGTTACGGGCATACTCCGAGAACATCAGGAAGGTTGCGCCGAAAGGTACCAGGCCGCCGTGCAGTGAGATACCGTTCATGATTGCAGACATACCGAACTCACGTACGCCGTAACGGACATAGTTAGGTACTTCGCTGTTGTCCATTGGCTTGTAGCCGGACCATTCAGTCAGGTTTGAGCAACCGAGGTCAGCTGAACCACCGAACAGCTCAGGAGCAAGCGGTGAATAGGCTTCGATACAGGCAAGTGATGCCTGGCGAGTTGCAGGGCTCTTTGCGTCTGCATTGACCTGTGCAATGTAAGCAGCAGATTTCTCAGCCCACTCGGCAGGCAGGTCACCAGCCATGCGGCGCTCATATTCTGCAGCCATCTCAGGGAACTCGGCCTTGTATGCAGCGAACTTCTCGTTCCATTCTGCTTCTGCCTTGGCGCCCTTCTCTTTCGCATCCCAGCCGTGATAAATATCTGCAGGCACTTCGAATGCAGCGTGATCCCAACCCAGTGCAGCCTTGGTCAGGTTAATTTCTTCGTCACCGAGAGGTGCACCGTGACAGGCGTGTGAACCGGCCTTGTTTGGTGAACCGAAACCGATGGTGGTCTTGCAGCAGATCATGGTCGGCTTGTCAGTCATCGCCTTGGCTGTTTCAACTGCCTTGGCAATTGCTTCAGGATCGTGTCCGTCAACGTCGGCAATTACGTGCCAGCCGTAAGCTTCGAAACGCGCAGGAGTATCATCGGTGAACCAGCCGTCAACGTGACCATCAATAGAGATACCGTTGTCATCCCAGAATGCGATCAGCTTGCCAAGACCCAGGGTACCGGCGAGTGAACATGCTTCGTGAGAGATACCTTCCATGAGACAGCCGTCACCAAGGAAGACATAGGTGTTGTGGTCAACAATGTCATGACCTTTCTGGTTGAACTGTGCCGCAAGTGCCTTCTCGGCAATCGCCATACCCACGCCATTGGTAATACCCTGGCCAAGTGGACCGGTCGTTGTCTCAACACCAGGCGCATAACCGTACTCCGGGTGACCAGGAGTCTTTGAATGCAGCTGACGGAAGTTCTTGAGGTCATCGATGCTCAGCTCGTAGCCGGTGAGGTGCAGCAGCGAGTAGATCAGCATAGAGCCGTGGCCATTCGACAGAATGAAGCGGTCGCGGTTACTCCAGTTCGGATTAGCCGGGTTGTGGTTCATATTGTCGTTCCACAATACCTCGGCGATGTCGGCCATGCCCATTGGGGCGCCCGGGTGTCCGGAATTGGCTTTCTGTACCGCATCCATGCTCAGTGCACGAACCGCGTTTGCCAAATCTCTGCGTGAAGCCATGTTTGTCTCCTATCTGAAATCAGAATATTCTAAAAAACTGTGTTTGCTAACCGAACTTCAACCTACGTCATTTCGTATCTGGCGATATAAGGCTGAGAGTCGATAGCAGAACGTAAAAATTTTGTGCGTGTCGCTACCTTGATAAATCGACCGATGCAACCAACTATTCTCCCTGAAGACGCCTTTGCGAGCAACATAATAGAAGCCTAATATGGGCTGTATCCCATAGAATTTTCTTTGGAGATCATAATGTTGCAGCGCAGCATCCTTGCGCATCAAGGAGTTAGCGATTCCGGGTCAAGCTGAATGGATCAGGATTCAATCCACTTGATTGAGCAACCGATGCTTGGAATCTGCTCTTTTGGGCCCTGTCCGGTTTCAGCAACCTCTTTCATTGCCTCAAACAGGTCACGGCGGACGTCTCCCTCTGCCGTCTCTTTTCGGCTTTCATCGAGTCGACCACGGTACTGGAGTTCAAGATCAGCGTTGTAACCGAAGAAGTCAGGGGTGCAGACAGCGCCGTAGGCCTTGGCCACTTCCTGGCTCTCATCATATAGATAAGGAAAAGGCAGCTGCCACTCTTCGGCAATTTTCTGCATGTTCTCGAAAGAGTCTTCCGGGTAGTTTGCTGCGTCATTGGAACTGATGGCAACAAAGTTGATGCCCATCGCCTTGAGTTCGTGCGCATCACGTACGATTCGCTCACGCACAGCCTTTACATAAGGACAGTGGTTGCAGATAAACATCACAAGGAGGCCCTTCTCTCCCTTGCATGACTCCAGTGTCCAGGTTTTGCCATCGACACCAGGCAGGGAAAAATCGACTGCCGCCTCTCCGAAATTACATACGGGCGTTTCTGTTGAAACCATTGTTCTACTCCTGTTACATCATTTTTTATTGCGACGAATAGTACAGGGGATGCGTTGCCAGTGACAAGTTTCAAGTTGTTCTATTTGGGGTCAGAGTAAAAACTCTCGAGGATTTTACTCTGACAGATACAGATCAGGCACCCGAGTTTTTACTCTGACCCCAAATAGCCCCGCAGGGATGACGGCTGCTTCTGCAGAGTATTCCCGCCCCCTATTGACAATTACAGGCGACAGCGGATAATTGGCCCTTGATTACACGGCGCTGATTTGAACTCAGATTGCGGGCGCCTTATAAAACCGGCTAAAGAGAGAACGAAAAGTTTTCCGAGGCCCCGCGAGTTCATTCGCGGGGCCTTTTTTGTTTTTACGAACATTTGAATATGAGTAAGCGAACCAATGAGCGAACATCTATTTACATCTGAGTCTGTATCCGAGGGTCATCCCGACAAAATGTGCGACCAGGTTTCTGATGCTGTACTGGATGCCATTATTGCCGAAGATCCGCACGCACGTGTTGCCTGCGAAACTCTCGTCAAGACCGGTATGGCACTGATTGCTGGTGAAATCACCACAACTGCCAAGCCAGACTACGAGGCGATCATTCGCAATACCATCCGCGAAATCGGCTACGACAGTTCCGACAAGGGTTTTGATTACGAATCCTGCGCCGTCATGACTGCTCTCGGTGTTCAGTCTCCCGATATTAACCAGGGTGTCGACCGCTCACGCCCCGAAGATCAGGGTGCCGGTGACCAGGGACTCATGTTTGGCTATGCCACCCATGAAACCGAGGTGCTGATGCCAGCCGCGATCGAATATTCACATCGCCTCGTCGAACGCCAGTCGGAAGTTCGTAACAGCGGTGAGCTTGACTGGTTACGCCCGGATGCGAAATCACAGGTCACGCTGCGCTATGTCGACAATATCCCTGTCGCTATCGATGCTGTTGTACTCTCAACCCAGCACGCGGACACACTATCACTCGAAGCACTTCAGGACGCAGTTCTTGATGTCATCATCAAGCCGGTTCTCGAACCAACAGGACTACTGCACTCGGGCACCAAGTTCCACATCAATCCGACAGGCAAATTCGTTATCGGCGGTCCCATGGGTGATGCCGGACTGACTGGCCGCAAAATCATCGTCGATACTTACGGTGGTGCAGCCCGTCATGGTGGTGGTGCATTCTCAGGCAAGGATCCATCGAAAGTTGACCGTTCAGCTGCCTATGCCGGACGCTATGTTGCCAAGAATATCGTTGCTGCCGGTCTCGCCGACCGCTGTGAAATCCAGGTCTCCTACGCTATCGGTGTTGCGGAACCGACTTCCATCACCATCGATACGTTTGGTACAGGACAAGTCAGTGATGAACGCATCACAGAACTGGTGCGTGAGCACTTTGACCTGCGTCCATACGGCATTCTGAAGATGCTTGACCTGCTCAACACGGACAAGATCAAGTACCGCAAGACGGCTGCCTACGGCCACTTCGGACGTGAGAATGAAGGATTCAGTTGGGAAGAGACTGACAAGGCAGAGACTCTCAGGGCTGCTGTCGGGAGTTGATAGCCTTCTCTGTTTAGTCGAAACCCCGGGCATGTTCCGGGGTTTTCTTTTTGTGTTGCTTTCACGGGCAACTGACTTTGTGTCGCTGCGCGACAGCCGGGGCTTTGATTCGCGCGGTGGCGCGAGCGCACCCTGCTTTCTTGTGCTGACAAGAAAGCAGGCAATGAAACAGCTCCATCTGATACAAAAAACCCCGGGACATGCCCGGGGTTTCAACTAGCAATTAGCAACTAGTGACTAAGGGAACACCAGGTTCATCATCACCATCATCACGATCAGAAAGAGTATCGTCATGATACCGCCGGCGCGCATGAAATCAGGTACACGGTAACCCGCAGGTCCCATGATCAACGCATTTACCTGGTGAGTAGGAATCAGGAATGAATTCGATGTTGCGATAGCAACTGTCAGGGCATACACCGCAGGATTTGCACCAACCTGCAGGGCGATATTGACCGCCAGTGGCACCAGCAGGACCGTTGCACCAACGTTTGACATAACCAGGGTAAAGAAGGTTGCCAGTGCAGCGATAGACGCCTGGATCACCCAGCCTGGCATGCCGCCGACGACGGAAACTGTCTGTTCAGCAATCCAGCGTGCCGTACCCGAGGTTTCTACCGCGAGACCCAGTGGAATCAAACTTGCCAACAGGAACACAGTTTTCCATGAAACCGCTTCATATGCCTCTTCAATTTTCAGTACACCTGAAAGCACCATGCCAATCGCACCTGTGAGCAGGGCAACAGAAAGACGGATGTCGGTAAAGAGAACCATGAAAAGCGCGATACCGAAGAAAAAGCCGGCATGCCACAGCTTCTGTGGACGCGACTCCTCGCGTGGATACTCGGTTGTTACAACAACGAAGTTCCTGTCGGTCTCGAGTCGGGCCAATGCTTCCCATGTGGTGTGGACGATCAGGGTATCACCAGCCTGCAGTGGCATATCACGGATGCCCTCGCCTTCACGCATGGTTTCACCGTTGCGATGCAATGCAACCATGGCGATACCATAAGTTTTACGCATCCAGACATCACGTGCACTCTTGCCAACCAGGTTTGAACCCGGCGGAATAACAACTTCACCGATACCCGCCTTGGTAGATGCGAGTGACTCGGAAAAAGTCTGCAGACTTGGACGCAGTTCAACGCCGTACTCTTTCACAAAGTGCTTGATATCTTCCGGCGAGGTAAGCATGCCGAGAGACATCTGCGCATCGATGCCAAGATCACGCATCAGCGCACCAGGGCCGATTCGAAGGTCACCATCAGGGCGCCGGGTACCGATAACACGTACATGATTTACAGTTTCAATCTCGTCGAGTAACTTGCCGACCAGTGAACTCTCTGCCGGTACATACACCTCGTAGAGATGGTAGTCGATGCCGTAGACATCCTGGAAATACTTGGTGGTGTTGGATCCGACCGTACTACTCTCGCTCTTGGTCTTGGGCAGAACGAAACGTCCGGCAATAACAAAATAGATAATACCTGTAGCAACCAGCGCAAGACCGATAGGGGTAACAGAGAAGAGACCCCAGGTATCCATCTGCTGGTCCGCAGGCAGTGCCGCATTTGATGCGAGGATAAGGTCGTTAAGCAGAATCAGCGGACTTGATCCGACCATGGTCACGGTACCACCGAGGATGGCACAGAAGCCCATTGGCATCAGCAGGCGTGACATCGGCAATCCTGAGCGTGCCGAGATTCGACTGACAACCGGCAGAAAGAGTGCCGCGGCACCAACGTTCTGCATGAATGAGGAGATGAAGCCGACCGTACTTGAAATAATCGGAATGATTCGGGTCTCAGTGGTTCCACCGATCTTGAGGATGAAACCGGCTACACGCGTCATGATGCCCGTCTTGTCGAGTCCGGCACCGATGATCATAACAGCGATGATCGACATAACAGCGTTTGAGGCAAATCCGTTAAACAGCAGGTTCGTATCAACCAGTCCCTGTTGAATCCCCATTAAAGGAGCGAACAGTGTGGTGAGTCCGAGCAACACCATAATCGACACAGCGGCCACGTCGACATCAACAACTTCAAATGCGAACAGGTAAATCGTCAGCAACAGCATCGCTGTAACCCAGGCGATTTCGCGTGACGGAACAACGGTTGCAAGAAAAAGAGAGAAAAGTGCAAATATGACGGCTGCGATGACTTTCTTCAGGGGGAAGGCTGATTTTTCTTGTGCCAAGGGACTACTCCGAAATCACTGTTGTTGTTTGGGGTCGATCATTAGTACATAACTTAGTAATTATACATAAAAACCCTGATAAAGCAGGCAGAAATTCGAGATTTTCTACTGAAATCACACCCTTGCGTGTTAATACGCGAATAAGTCGGGCTTATGATTTTGGTTGTGATGGTGGTTTTGAGCTGGTATCAAGGGGTGACGATCGCCCCGGCCGGAACCGTTCCATACGGTTCCCGGCATTTCTGCCGTACAAGGATGTACAAATGCCGTGGGCGCAGGATGCGCAGGAACGGCCACCATCCCTGGCGGTCAGGGCGGGGCTCCTACAATCGTACCTCACCCTGTAGGAGCGTCGCCCTCGGCGCGATGAAATTGGCACATACAATCGCCCGGCAAGAGATTACCGTAGAATTGCCCGAATCCCCTTCTCTGCCGGATTTCGTATCACGCCGCGTTCGGTAACGATGACATCGACCAGTTCGGCAGGTGTGACATCAAACACGGGATTCCACGCCTTTGCGCCCTTGGCACCGATGTTGGCACCGCCACACTGCAGAATCTCTGACTGCTCACGCGTCTCGATCGGTATCTCCTCGCCACAGGAGACATTGAGGTCAAGCGTCGAGGTTGGTGCAACTACCATGAATTTAACTCCATGATGTCGTGCTGCAACCGCCAACTGGTAGGTGCCGATCTTGTTGGCGACATCGCCGTTAGCGGCAATTCGATCCGATCCGACTATCACCCAGCCAATACCCCCTTCACGCATACGTGCGCTGGCAGCACTATCGGCAATAACCGAAACCGGAATACCGCTGTGAACCAGTTCCCATGCAGTGAGCCGTGAACCCTGTAGCCAGGGACGTGTCTCATCGGCATACACATGTTCGATCTTGCCGCGCTGAAATGCGGTGCGTATGACACCGACCGCCGTACCATGACCACCGGTCGCAAGCCCACCTGCATTGCAGTGAGTGATCACCGATGTCGGTTCAGTGATACATGCGCTGCCAAGCTCACCCATGAGACGGTTGGCAATCAGGTCTTCCTGGTGAATCTGGCGTGCCTCTATCAAGAGTCGGTCAACCAGGGTTTCACTATCTTCATCGATCAGTTTGCGCATGCGATCGATCGCCCAGAAGAGATTCACCGCGGTCGGGCGCGAGGCTGCCAGCGTTTCGAGATCGGTTATGACCGCATCGCGCCAGTTCGATTTGCCCTCAGCAAGCCTGTGCATAACTGACAGCACAACGCCATAAGCCGCCGTGATACCGATGGCAGGCGCCCCCCGAACAACCATCGCGGTAATCGCCTCGGCAGTCTGTTGTGCATCCGTACAACGGACGAAACGCTCAACATGCGGCATAACACGCTGGTCGAGCAGCAGCATTTCACTATCGACCCACTTGATCGCGTGATCCGGGTGAGCGGCTTCAGAGAGGTTGATGACTTCCATTTGTAACGATCCTCATGGCAAATTTTTGTGTCTCATGGCAAATTATAGGGGGCCTCTGTGTAGAGGCCCCTTATTATGCCGTTTTCCCGGAGCAAGCTGTGATGAAAAATATCGACACCCTGATTAATGCCAGGTGGGTCATCCCCGTCAACGATGACAGGGTGCTGGAACAGCACGCCATAGCTATCGACAAGGGAGTGATAGTCGACCTGTTGCCTTCTCAACAGGCGATCCAGTCATACAAGGCAAACAAGGTACAGCATCTCGACTCACACGCCCTGCTGCCCGGCTTTGTCAACGCGCATACACATACACCGATGAACCTCCTGCGCGGCTACGCAGATGACCTGCCGCTGATGATCTGGTTAAACCAGCACATCTGGCCTGCAGAGCAGAAATTCGTCAACGAGGACTTTTGTCACGACGGCACCCTGCTGGCCGTTACCGAAATGATTCGCGGTGGCACCACCTGTTTTAATGATATGTACTTCTTCCCCGAGCAGAGTGCACGTGTCGTCAAACAGACAGGTATTCGTGCCATGATCGGCCTGATCGTGCTCGACTTCCCGACCGTGTGGGGCGACGGACCGGACCACTACCTGGAAAAGGGTCTGCAGCTCTTCGATGAGTTCAAGAATGAAGCAAATCTTCGCCTCGCCTTTGCGCCACACGCACCCTACACGGTATCCGATGCTCCTCTAGAACGCATCGCAACACTCTCATCTGAGCTTGATGTGCCTGTGCATATGCACCTTCACGAGACACATGACGAGATCATTGGCAGCCTTGAGCAGTGCAGCGAACTACCCCTGCAACGCATGGATAATCTCGGACTGTTGTCGCCGCAGATGATCGCCATTCACATGACCCAGCTCACCGATGAAGAGATAGAACTGGTTAGCCGTACAGGCACACATGTCGTCCATTGCCCTGAATCAAACCTCAAACTTGCCAGCGGTCTCTGCCCGGTAGACAAGCTAAGCAAGGCAGGCGTCAACGTCGCCATAGGAACCGACGGCGCGGCAAGCAATAACGATCTCGACATGCTGGGAGAGATGCGTACAGCGGCGTTGCTCGCAAAAGGCGTATCCGGTGATGCACAGGCGCTTCCGGCACTGGAAGCCTTGCGTGCAGCCACACTTAATGGTGCACGTGCGTTGGGCATGGATGATTTCACCGGCTCAATAGAAGTCGGCAAACAGGCGGATGTGATTGCTATTGATTTGAGCGCACCCGCCACACAACCATGCTACGACCCCATCTCGCAGATCGTCTATTCGGCAGGCCGAGACCAGGTCACGGATGTCTGGGTCGCTGGCAAACAGCTGCTCTCCGGGCAGGAGTTCACCACCATCGACAAAGCCCAGGTGGCGAAGAAAGCCACTGACTGGCATGCACGGATCAGTAGCGGCAAGTAACAGACGAGACTTGACACATCCCTTCAAAAGCGATGAGATATTGTTCCAATATTGCACTGAGTAACTCGATTGAGTGATATACCCACGGGTGGCCTGCTGACCATCCTTTTCAGCCTGATTTTCTTCTCCGCCTTTTTTTCCGGCTCGGAAACCGCCCTGATGATGCTGAACCGTTATCGGCTCAAGCACCTGGCCGAGTCCGGGCATCTTGGTGCGCAACGTGCACAGACACTGCTGGAGACTCCTGAACGCCTGATCGGATTGATCCTGCTGGGCAATAACTTCGTTAACATCATGGCTTCTGCCCTGGCGACGCTGGTGGCACTGAGGATTGGTGGCGAACCGGCAATCGCAATTTCAACCGGTCTGCTGACACTGATCGTACTGATCTATGCCGAGGTGATACCCAAGACCTTTGCAGCCCTGCATCCGGAACTGATCGCTTTTCCTGCAGCACACGTCTACACGGTTCTGCTGAAACTCGCCTGGCCAATCGTTTGGTTGATCAACCGCATAACCTACCTGCATCTCAGGCTGCTTGGTATTACGAACAAGGACGCTGCCAACAACGCGCTTAATTCCGAAGAGCTGCGTACAGTTGTTAACGAGGCCGGTGCCATGCTTCCGCAGGAAAACCGCAACATGCTGATCGGCGTACTTGATCTAGACAAGATCACTGCCGAGGACATCATGATCCCGCGCAACGAGATAAGCGGTATCGATCTCAGCGACAACATTGACGAGATCACCGAGTTTTTACGCGGTACCCACTTCACCCGCATCCTTGTTTTCGACGGCAGCATCGACAATATCGTCGGCTTTATTCATACACGCCGCTGCATGCAGATGATGATGCGCGATGAACTCACAAAAGAAAACCTGCGTGCCCATATCAAGCAACCCTACTATGTGCCCGAGGGGACATCCCTCAACCGCCTGATGAATAACTTCCAACGCGACAGGCGCAAAAACGGCCTGGTAGTTGATGAGTATGGTGACGTACAGGGACTGGTTACTTTCGCCAACCTGATCGAGGAGATCATCGGTGAATTCACCACTGACCCGACAACCTCGATCAGCGATGTATCAAGACAGAATGACGGTAGCTACCTTGTCAACGGCTCAGCAAACCTGCGCGACCTGGTGCGTACAATGCATTGGAACCTGCCTACCGATGGCCCCAAGACCATCAACGGGCTCATCATCGAGCATCTCGAGAGCATACCGGAACCAAATACCAGCCTGCTGCTGGCCGGTTACCCGATCGAGATTTTGCAGACCGAGGACAACATGGTGAAGGTGTTACGCATTCAGCCTGATCTCTATCGGAATTGACATTAGTCAACTACTCATCAGGAAACACTGCTAGAATTACTCGCAATATTGATATCCATTTTGCAGAGCTGCGCTCAACAAATTTATAGAAAATGAATCTCATTTCACG
Organism: Solemya velum gill symbiont; assembly: GCF_002020255.1. NCBI lineage: Bacteria > Pseudomonadati > Pseudomonadota > Gammaproteobacteria > Solemya velum gill symbiont. Next base: position 39,822 of record NZ_MPQG01000019.1, read on the forward strand.
CCAATCACAATCAAAGCAAATGGCCACCGCGTGGCTGTTGATTGGCATGATTATGCTTCAACCTGTCATCACTTTCCTCGCCAGCCCCGCTTTCATGAATGATAGCGACGGACGCATGGTCGTGGTCTGTACTCTCTACGGACTTGAAGAGATATACGTTGAAGATGGCATGCAAATAAGCGAGGCAGAGAGCGACTACTGCCCCGCAGTTGAACTGATGCAAATCTCCGGTTCTGCATACCAGCCAAAACCACCTATGGTGGCAGCCGCCCTGTTCTATTCTATTGGTTCTGTCGATCAAACATCGACTCACGAACACCACTCACTCCACTACTCTGCCTATCAAACACGTGCCCCGCCAGTTGCCTGATTTTTTCTAAAAAATCTACAAACAACTGAATTCTAGGGGTAAACAATGAAGTTTTTAATGACCTGTACCGCCTGCGCGGTACTGAGCGCTATGGCGCAGACAGCGATCAGTGAAACAGCGGATATCGATACTGCCGCCGACCAAGGGTACGAAGATACCATCATGGTAACGACTACTTCTCTGGGCCAGGAGGAAAAGATCGAAGATGTTCAGGCCTCCGTTGAAATCATTGATCAAAAAATGATTCAGAGCCTGTCCGGACGCAGTGTCCCCCAGGTCTTGAACGAAGCGACAGGGCTCACACTCAAAGACACAGGCAGTTCATCGCAAGTCTACATGCGCGGATTTGACGACGGCCATACGCTCATCCTGGTTGATGGTCTTCGAAGAACGGGGAAATATGGCAGTTCCGACCTCAGCGGCATCATGCTCGAAGATGTTGAACGAATAGAGATCGTGCGCGGACCCATGTCTGCCCTTTATGGTGCGGATGCCCTTGCAGGTGTCGTCAATATCATCACCAAAAAGGCGGTGGGCGAAGACCGCGCCAGCATCACGATTATCGGCGGGATGGCGGAAAATAAGGACCGTGAAACCGGGATCGTACGCGCTAGTGCGACACTGGGTGGGGAAACCGTCTCACACACCTTTTCCGTTGAAGTAAAAGAACGGGATGAATACCGACTGGATCAGTCGACCATTGCAACAGATCTACCCAAAGAGTCAAAGAAGTTCTTCAGCTACGGCAACAACATCAAACTTGGTGATGATACTTTACAGACCCGTTTCGAATTCTGGGACCAGGATGACACCAGCACCGGAGCGGACCGCTTTTCAAATCCCGTTGCTGAATATGAAAAGGAGAAACGCTACCAATTCAGTGGTATCTATTACCATGTTGGCGACAACTACCTGCTTGACACCAACTTTGGTTACGGTAAAAGCGATGCTGATGTAGATCGTGGATCTGGAAGTGAGACCACAAAATACTCCCAGATGGAGCTCAACAGCTATTTTCGCCATTTTACAACCGACAATGTCACCAACATTTTCGGCATTGGCGCCAAACACGAAGACATTGAAGTCTCGATGTATACGCAGGAAGCTGATCGTACCAACTACAACCTGCTGTACCAGAACGAATGGGATATCACCGATAACTTGAGCACCGTTGTGGGCGTAAGGTATGACGACTTCAGCGACTTCGGTTCTGCGATAACCCCAAGGCTATCTGCCAAATATGATTTTGGTGATACCGAATTCCGGATCGGATACGGTGAAGCATTCAAGGCACCACACTTTACCAATATGTACGGTTACTTTGTCCGCGGAGGTGGTTCTACTATTATAGAAGGTAACCCGGACCTGCAGCCTGAAGAGTCAAAAACCTACGAGGTGGCTGTTGGCCACAAGGGAGATGGATACCGTCTGGATCTCGTTTATCACTATTCGAAAGTGGATAATCTTATTAACTCAGCTCCTAACTTGACCGATCCATGTCTTCCACCAGCGACTAGATGCATATAATACCAGAACATTGATAAAGCCAAAATCTCTGGTACAGAACTCACCTTGACGCTATATCCTGCAGACGGGCTGACTGTTAAAGGGTCGATTGAGTATCTCGATACCGAAGATGAAACTACGGGTGAACGTCTGACGGAGAGTGCCCGAATAACTGGCAAACTGCATATTGCCTATGTCCGTAATGCCATGAGCTACTTCCTCAATGCCAAAACATATCAAGACTATTACGCGGCTCCTTCGTTACCACGCAACGCACCAAACGAAAACAGCGACTACACGGTCGTTGATGCCAAAGTCAGCTATGCCTTCGATGAGGACATAGAACTTTTCGGTGGTGTCGATAACATCATGAATAAGCAGATGCCGGATAATATGCAATTACATGGCACACCAAACGATCCGGGCGAGCGCTACTTCTATATCGGTTCGACGATCAAGTTCTGACCGCGGCGCTTGTGTTTGCCGGCTTATTGAAGCCTGCAAATGACAGGGGAGGCAGCACGGCTTGATTGGCTATGCCGGCGCTGTCTCCCCCTCCCTGAAATGGTCACAATGTAAGTCTTGGAAGACTTCAACGATTTTTTTGTAAAACATTCTCTTAATAATTATTGGTGGGGTAAGTAATGCGAATAGGCATGAGGCAACAGTTTAGAATGATTTCTGCTCTGCTGACCGGTTTACTGATGTCTTTCGGGGCACACTCAAGTACCGGTGACCACAGCCATCACTCGGGAATGGTTGATCATCAGTCCGACAACTACTGGACTGCTGCACCGCTACTCATCCCGGATAAAAAAAGGACCCGCGGATTTAAGCGCATTATCTTTAAAAACCTGCAGGCAGATGAAGCCACTGTGCATCATGGCGATGCAGAGGAAAGCTGGACTGTTGCAGTAAAAGACAACGCAGCCAAGATCGAGAGCAGAGGGGGAAAGCAGGGAGGCTATCACTGGATTGGCGCTCTTTCAGAAAAAGAAGACCTGGTTCAGTAAGTAGCCACAGCTATCTATTTCCCCAATCCAGGCCCAGCGCCGCGAGGCATGTTAAGTTTGCAAAAGAGTGCATTGGATATCAGCCCCGTGCATTTGCCGCGTGAACATCAGCATTTTCGAGCGGGTGAAAATTGGGATTTCCTTGTCAGACTGAACGGCAAGCCGCTCGAAAACACACCGGTGCTTTTTGAAACGAAAAATAGAACACGCGAAGTCTTCAAGACTGACCAGGATGGCTTGGTTTCAATCCCTTTCCCTTTCGATTTTCCTGAAGAAGACCAATCGGCCAATCAAAACGCAGAAGGCCACAACCATAGTCAAGCACGTCGCAAGAAAGCCAGTTTCGTATTGACCGTTGAGCAGTATGCTGATGACAGGAAACACATCACTCATTTCAACTACCACTACACGACCGGGGCTTTCTACAAGAAGGACCTGGCACTTGGCATAGGCTTCGCTCTTTTTGGAATGATCGTCGCTGCCCCCTTGTTACGTAAACCAAAAAAAGGGGGTAAGACATGAAATCAGTCTCGATGACGCTAGGCAGGTTCAGGCTGACAGTGCAGCTGATTATGCTGGTCACACTGCTGTACGGTGCTACGGTTATGGGCCATTATCTGTCGGACATGGTTTCAAATGCACTACCGGCATTATCATGCGCCTACGACTCCGTGGCTTCAGATTACTGCGTCCTGATACCTACGCAGCATCAATTTAATCACCGTGTGGGCGAAGCGATTGTTCGCATGCAGGGGTTTGCTTTTAGCATGCTGTTGCCGCTGTTTTTTACCTTTATAAATTTCCTGATTCTTTTTGTGATTCTGAACAAGGCCTTTTGTGGCTGGATATGTCCCTTGGGAACAGTGCAGGAACTGATTTTCAGGCTTGGGCGTTTTCTGGGAAGGCCGCTGCATAACCTAAAACCTCATCAGACAGGTAAAGTCAGACCCATCAAATGGCTAATGTTAGTCGGCCTGGTGATGGGATTGCCCTTGATGGCTGGACTTGGAGTAGCTCCTCATGAGGCAGGTGATGCTTTTTGTCAGGTGTGCCCTTCCCGCATCATCACCACTATGGCTACGGGTAGCACGGAACAACTGGCGGTAAGTACAACAAGTTTGACTGATACTATATTTGGTACCATTCGTGCCTTCCTGGTCGGTTTCATCGTCATTGCCGCGTTAGCCATTCGTCAGCCTTTTTGCCGGATATGTCCAATGCTGTCCCTGCATGCAGTGCTAAGACGCTTATCATTGACGCGTCTCGTGAAAGTACAGAATGATCATTGTGACAAGTGCGGCATCTGCACAAAGGCCTGTCCCATGGATATTCCGGAAATATGGAAAGAGCATGGACCCAAGGCATTCAATGAAGACTGCACACTATGCGGAAGGTGTGCGGAATACTGTCCTCAAGATTCTGTCATCAGTATCAAGACCGGCCCTTTCACTGTTTTTAAATCATCCCGTGACTATTACAAGAAACGGGTAAAGATGGAAAAGCCAAACGGCAGTAAACCGGTGAAGCCCAAGGCTCGCAAAGCCAGGGGTAACAAATGACAGGGTTTGAAAGTCTGGATCAGTTTGGCTGGGCTTCCGTCTGGTTGCTGGGTTTATCTGTCGGCTTTACTACCTGCACGGCAGTCTGTCTGCCGTTTCTGGGGACCTGGGCTTTAGGACAGGGCCAGGGTGGCGCCGCTGCAGCCCGGGATACAGCAGTATTTGCAGCAGGAAAGATTGCTGCTTATGCCGTTTTGGGTGGTGCAGCAGGTCTGGTTGGTGAAGCATTGCTTTACTGGCTTAAAGGTGATGTGGGTCACTGGTTGATTGCCTTAACCGCCATTATTTCCGGCATATGGCTTGTGCTACCCCGTCAAGCTCACCGTCGTTGCGGCATGAGTCGCAATCAAAGACTGTCGCCATTTAGCATGGGGTTTGCATTGAGCTTCACACCTTGTGCACCGTTGGCGGCTTTGCTGGCGGCAAGCGCTTCAACCGGCGACCTCCTGGTGGGGGCTGTGTATGGCACCTTGTTTGGTTTGGGAGCCGCGCTGACCCCCTTGTTTATTGTTATCCCGCTACTGGGAAAACTGGGACTCAAATTGCAGCAGGATAAGCCCTGGATGGGACAGTGGCTGTTATGGATGGGTGGCGCTGTTCTAATCCTGATTGGCTTAAGGCGCCTGCAGTTGATTTTCTGATGCTGATGGGAATAGCCACCGTAATGAACTGGATCACACCATGAATGAATTAGCTGAAATGATATCAAAAGGCGGGCCAATCGTTTGGGTGCTGGCTGCTTACTCTGTAGTTGGTGTTGCAATCGTGCTGGAACGTTATTTTCTGTTTATACGTATGCGCCGGTTACCGCAAAGTGTCACTGAGCAGCTTGGGCAATTGCTGGTTCGTCGAGATGCCCAGGATTATGTTGCTGACCTGAAAGGCCCGGAGGCAAGAATCATCCAGGGAATGATTGATGCGGACCGCAAGGGAGTTAAGGATCTTGCACGTGTTGGCGGCAGAGTCAGGGATGATGAGCTTCAGAGAATGGCTCTTGGACTGCGTACTCTTGGTGTATTAAGTAATACTGCGCCACTACTTGGCTTGCTAGGAACAATCACAGGTCTGATCAAGGCATTCATCGTTATTGAGGAGGCAGGTGGCCGTGTTGATGGACAGGCACTGGCAGGCGGTATATGGGAAGCCATGATCACGACAGGCGTTGGCTTAAGTGTTGCAATTCCCTTGCTTATTCTTCTGCATTTTCTTGAAGGCATGGTTGATCGTCGTGCTCAATCCATGGAGCAGTCTATTGCATTATTACTTGAACGTCGCAGTATCGATGCTGATTCGATCAAGGAGAAACCCGACGCAGCACCACATTGGGAAGAGATAACGGATGGCGTATGAGCGGCCAAGACATAGCAATGTCGTTTTAAACCTGACTCCCTTAATCGATATTGTTTTTCTACTGCTGGTCTTCTTCATGCTGACCGCGCACTTTATCGAGGATCAGGCGCTGGTTGTTGATCTTCCTGACGCGAACAGTGCGCCAGCTGCAGCAGAACATAAAGAGATTGTTACTGTGATCCTTAGCCCTGAAGGGGTTATTTTCGTTAATGACCAGCCTGTTCATGAGCATGAACTACAGAAATTCCTTAAGGCAGCTTTGGATGAAACAGAAAACAGAATTGTTCGCATACGTGGTGATAATGAAGCAAGCCTGGGGTCAGCTGTAAAGGTACTGGATGCAGCTGAAGCGAGTGGTGCCAAGGCTGTGGACATCCTGACAGAAAAGCCATGAAAATCGCTGATATTGGCTTGCGCTCTGTCGCAATTACTCTATCCATATTGCTGCATGCTTTGCTTGTAGTCGGATTTGCCAAGCAACAGCTATCCACAACTACGGAAGTATCAGATACGCAAGTTCTAACGCATGTAAGAATCGCTTTTTCTACTCCCGTTCCCCCTCCGCCAGAGCCAGAGCCAGAGCCAGAGCCAGAGCCAGAGCCAGAGCCAGAGCCAGAGCCAGAGCCTGAACCTGAACCTGAACCTGAACCTGAACCTGAACCTGAACCTGAACCTGAA
>NZ_MPQG01000020.1:0-43615 GCF_002020255.1 Solemya velum gill symbiont
TGCTCCTCTAACTTTGGTCGGTGAGAGAAGCTACCTATGCTACCGCAGCTTGCCCTCTAACCAACTCTGTTGAGTTGCACTTGGAAATTGAATTCACGGGATAAAAAACGCCTTTTATATTGTCTAACCCAGTCACAGACATATAATGGATAAAAACAGGATTATTAACCTTGGATACCTACATGACATACAAAATGATTCTTGCCGCTCTACTCTCAGCCACCATATTAACTGGCTGTACAACTGTGGCCGTTACGGGGGCTGTCGGCGGAGCTGCAACAATTCATGACAGGCGCACAACAGGTGCGGTAATGGACGACTCCCAGATTGAACTTGAAGCCATAGGCATCATGAACGACCATCCGGAAATTGATGAAGTCGCACAGATCTCACCCATCAGTCATAACAGGCGACTGCTGCTGATCGGCCAGGCCTCCAACATGGAAGCGGCCCGCCGCTATGCAAAGCTGGTCGCCGCGATTCCGAATGTACGTGCCGTTTTCAACGAAGTTGAGCAAGGCGCACATGCAAGCTTTGGTGACCGCACCTCGGATGCCTACATGACCACCAAGGTCAAACTCTCACTCACTGGCATGGATATCGAAGGCTTCGACATCACGCGCGTTAATGTCAGTACCTTCCTCGACCGTGTCTACCTAATGGGTCTCGTCACCAGGAGAGAAGCCGCAGCCGTTACCGACAGGGTACGTGGCATCAGCGGAGTCAAAAAGGTGATCGATATTTTTGAATACATCGACAGGTAATTCACCCTTGTCTCCGGATTTTCTCGAGCGCCTGTGCAAAATCGCTGGCGCTGACAATGTTCTTAGCGAAGCCGGGCAAACCTGGGCTTACGGATATGACAACAGCAGGCGCCAGGCTCAACCGGGTGCTGTTGTACATGTTCAAAACGCGGCTCAGATCGAGGAGATTGTCAGGCTCTGTCATGAAAGCGGGGTTTCGATCACGGCTCGCGGCAAAGGCACAGGCACCACCGGCGCTACCGTCCCCCTCGATCACGCCCTGGTCCTCAGCTTCGAACGCATGAACCGTATCATCGAGATCGACACCGCCAATCGCCTTGCTCGTGTCGAACCCGGGGTGACCAACGGCGAACTTCAGGCAGCACTGAAACCCCTCGGTTTTTTCTGGCCACCCGACCCCACCAGCGCAGCCGTATGCACCATCGGTGGCAACCTTGCATATAACTCTGCTGGCCCACGTGCGGTCAAGTACGGTACACCAAGGGAGAACAGCCTCGGGCTCAAGGCGGTATCCGGAAGCGGGGAGGTATTTGCAACCGGATGCAACACCACCAAGGGCGTGGTGGGCTACGACCTGACACGCTTGCTGATTGGCAGTGAAGGTACGCTGGCAATCATCACCGAGGCGACACTCAAGCTGACCCCGCTTCCCGAAGCAAAATGCACCATGCAGGCAACCTATCGAGATATAGAGTCAGCAGCCCAGGCAGTTGCCGCCATCATGGCTCAACCGGTCATCCCCTGTGCACTCGAATTCATGGATGGTACCGCTATAAAAATGGTGCGCGAGCATGCTGACCTCGGATTGGACGAGAGTGTCGGCGCACTCCTGATGATCGAAGTCGACGGAACTGAGAAGAGTATTGCCGAGGCTGCCGAAGCAGTCGCAACTGCTGCAAAATGCGGCAACTGCCTCTCTGTCGATATCGCCCAAACCGACGAGGAAGTGCAAAAACTGTGGAAGACACGCAAGGCGCTCTCCCCCGCTCTGCGCACAATTGCACCAAAGAAGATTAATGAAGATGTGGTTGTTCCAGTCTCATCGATTCCTCAACTCATCGCTGGACTGGAAAAGCTCTCTGCTAAACATGACATCATGATCGTGAACTTCGGCCACGCTGGCAATGGCAACATTCACGTCAACCTGCTGGTTAACCCGGACGATGAAGAGGAGATGAAGCGCGCCCACAAATGCCTGGATGCTGTATTCGACCTGGTGCTGTCTCTCGATGGTACATTATCCGGAGAACACGGCGTGGGGCTCGAAAAGCGTGACTTCATCGATAGGGAGATCGACCCGGTCGCACTGCGCCTGATGCATGACATCAAGAAGCAGTTCGATCCGGCCAATATTCTCAACCCCGGCAAGACCATTCCGCCACTTGAGTCAGATACAGGTAGTTAAAAACCCCTGTTTTTACACCTTGAAGTTAGCCGCTGGCAGTTCATACTTTGACTGACAGTAATACAAAACAGTAACAGACAACCAGAGGATGAGTTATGGCAACCTATGAATGTTCACAATGCGGCATGGCAGTCAATGCAACCTGTGCAAAATGCGATGCACCCCTCGTTAACGACACGCTCAAACTTGAAGACGGCAGTGAAGTGCAAGTATCCAAGTGCCCCAATGGCCACGGCATGATCAAATCCCCTCTCTGCTGTGGACAGGATATGACCTGCACAACCAGCTGAACTTAAGATTTGAAGCAACGCCGCTCCATGACATCCATGTCACCGCGGCATTCACTACGTCCTGTACATAAAAAAACCGCGTCATAAAGACGCGGTTTTTTTATTCTTTAGACTGACTCCGAATCAGGAACAGCCGCCACCAGCAGAACCACAGGTTCCACAACCAGCGCCGTCAACCGGCTTCAGGTTATTGAAGACAAAGCTGGCATCGCCGTTGCCACGATCGACAAAATCGATTTCAACGCCTTTCAGATACTCCATGGTGCCATCATCGACAATCACCTTGAATGTGTTACACGCCAAAACCATGTCGTTTGAATTCAACTGGTCAGTAAAGCTCATGCCAAAGCTGATGCCGCTACAGCCGCCAGGTGTTGCATAGACGCGAACGCCCTGAACATCATCTTCGATCTGGGTAAAAAGTTCAGCCATCTTGCCCTGTGCTGTTTCAGTCAGGCTCAGGTCGGTATCGGTTAACAGGTTTGTGCTCATCAATCTCGCTCCGGGGAGAATACTAATCCTATTATTATAGCAGTATCTGTCGATGAATGGCCTGCGTGAATTACTGCAGGAAAATATAGGTAATTTCGGTCTATAATGGTCGTGCATGTCAAAAAAATAAACAGACCCTTATGGAGAGAAACATGAAGAACGCCATCATCATGCTGAGCGCGGCACTGATTCTGCTGGTAGCACCGCTGGTTTCTGCTGAAAACAGCACAGAAATCAAAGGTTACGTAATACACCACAACGCTATTACCACAGACATACTGACGCCTGAAATCGCGCGTCACTACGGTATTATCCGCAGCCGCAATCGCGCCATGCTGAATGTCTCTGTGATGAGAAAGAAACAGGACGCACTGGATGAGGCAGTTCCGGCCGAGGTCAAGGCGTATACAACCAACCTCTACGGCCAGCAGAGGAAACTTGTTTTGAACATGGTCGAGGAAGGCAGCGCCATCTACTACATCGGTGACTTCCTGGTGCGTAACGGCGACCGCCTCAATTTTCATATCGACGTAAAACCTGAAGGCGAGAGGAATTATTCACCCGCCACTTTTACCCAGGAATTCTATACGGAGTAACTGCCAGCCGATCTCCCTGGTTCTCTGAATCACCCGGGCAGGGCCTAAAAAACGGCCCTGCTCAGGGTATAAACCCCGAAAGCAATCAACATCAAACCTGCAACTGTGCGCATACGCGGCTGTTGTACAAAGCTGACAAAGCGATTGGCGAACAAGCCGGTTGCCAGCAGGTTGGGTAGAGTCCCCACCCCAAAAGCGAGAAGCAGCAAGGCGCCATTGATCGCACTGCCGCTGGCCAGCGCCCAGATCAACATGCTGTAGACAAGTCCGCACGGAAGCCAGCCCCACAACATCCCCAGCAGCAAACCCTGCAACGGATTACGTACCGGAAGCAGACCCCTGCCAAGTGGTTCGATCAGCCGCCAGAAGTATCCGCCAACTATCTCGACATGACGCAACACCCTGCTCCAGCCGCCAATATAGAGCCCCAGCAGTAGCATCATTATGCCGGCAACGACTGCGAGAACAGACTGCATCAACTGCACCTGCTGTAGCGGCAATGAAAGTTGCCCGAGGGCACCGAACAGCCCCCCGGCAACTCCGTAGGAGAGCAGGCGCCCACTGTTGTAACTGAACAGCATTGGCAGCCTGGCCGCGGGTCTGGCGCCTGGTGACGCTATACTCAGGGCGCCAACAATACCGCCACACATACCGACACAGTGCACGCCACCGAGAAGCCCGGCACTAAATGCTCCAATCAGTGAGATTGCCTCATTCATTCGCCTGCTCTACCTCTGTATGACGGTTGGCGAGCCACACAAGGAGGAATACCGGCACACCAATCAGGGAGGCGCCAAGGAAGAATTGCTGATAGCCGATAGCATCAACAATCTGCCCCGAGTATCCACCCAGCAGTTTCGGAAACAGGGTCATCAGTGAACTGAATATCGCATACTGAATGGCAGTAAAAGAGAGACTTGTGAGACTCGACAGGTAAGCGATGAAAGCGGCACTTGCCAATCCGGCAGTCAGATTGTCCGCACCGATGACAACATAAAGCAGTGGCAAATTACCGGGCGCCTGTGCCAACAGGATAAACAACAGGTTGGTCACAACCGTGAGGACGGCACCAAGCATCAGCATGCGCATGACGCCGAATTTAAGTGTCAGAAAGCCGCCGAGGAACCCGCCAAGTATCGTCATCCAGATACCGAACACCTTGGTCACGGTGGCGATCTGCTGCTTGGAAAAACCCATATCCTGGTAGAAGACGTTGGATATAACACCAAGCACGATATCGGAAACACGGTAAAAACCGACCAGCAAGAGGATCAGCAGCGCAGCCTTGCCATAGCGATGAAAAAAGTCGGCAACCGGTGCGATATAGGTATCCCGCACCATTTCACGGCGTGCAACACCAATAACAACAACCAGCCAGGCAGCGCCCAGCGCCGCACCAAGAGAAACAGCCAGTCGCAAGGTCTCGCCTGCAAAGCCTGCCAGTGCCTTGTGTTGACCCTCGGCACCAGCCAGCGCTGCCTTGAGCCCGACTACCAGGTCACTCAGCAGCAGAAAACTGCCGATAAAGGTGCCTACAAAAATAATAAACAGCAACACGAAACGCAGGTAATCGCTGACATGATGAAAATAGGAGGATTCACCGCGTGCTACGGGCTCGCGAACCAGCAGCGTCGTCAGCACCCCGATACCCATAAAAGCTGCCATCGACAGGTAGGTCCATTTCCACGCGGAGTAGATGTAAACCTCCTTGGTGGTACCCAATCCTGCTGCTATATATAGCGCCACTGCACCGGCAACCAGCATGCCGATACGATATCCCGCGACATAGGTCGAAGCCATCAGCGCTTGCACATCCTTTTCCACCGCCTCGATACGATAGGCATCGATAACAATATCCTGGGATGCCGATGAAAAACCGAGCAACACTGCGGCAAAAGCCATCACCGAGAGGCCGGATTGGGTCGCAGGGTCACTGCTCGCCATCAGGATGATGGCAGTTATTACGGAGAACTGAGCCAGCAGCAGCCAACTGCGCCTTTGTCCGAGCAGCTTTGTCAGCGCCGGAATCGGCAGCTTATCGACCAGCGGTGCCCACACGAATTTGAAGGAGTAACCCAGTGCCGCCCAGCTGAAATAGGTGACGGCACCACGTTCGACACCGGCCTCACGCAGCCACAATGAGAGGGTGGAGAAAATCAGTAACAGCGGCAGACCGGAGGAGAAACCCAGGAACAGCATGGCGCTGACCTGTTTCCAGTTACTCCTCAGCAGATCCAGTCCGCCGCGTGTTGATGCAATCACTCAGTATGATACTGCTTGCTTAGTGAATGTACGGCCTCTACCAGTGCAGCAGCGTGCTCGGGTGGAATCGTCGGGTGAATGCCATGTCCCAGGTTGAAGACATGCCCGCTTCCCTTGCCATAGCTCTTCAGAACAGTCGCAACTTCTGCGCGAATTCGCTCAGGTGAGGAGTAGAGTACGCATGGATCGAGATTGCCCTGCAGGGCGACCTTATCGCCAACACGCTCGCGCGCATCATTGATATCAATTGTCCAGTCGAGACCCAGGGCATCAGCGCCTGATGCAGCCATATCCTCCAGCCACAGGGCACCGCCCTTGGTGAACATAATGACAGGCACTTTACGTCCATCATTCTCACGCTGGAGACCGTCGATAATCTGCGTCATGTAGTTGAGAGAGAACTCACGATAGTCACGCGGAGTCAGTACACCGCCCCAGGTATCGAACAGCATAACTGCCTGTGCTCCCGCGGCAATCTGGCCATTCAGGTAACTGGTTACCGATTGTGCCAACTTGTCGAGCAACAGATGCATGGTTTCAGGCTGCTCAAACATCATGCCCTTTGAGAGCGCGAAATTCTTGGTACTGCCACCCTCAACCATGTAGGTTGCCAGCGTCCATGGACTGCCGGAGAAGCCAATCAGCGGTACACGGCCATCGAGTTCACGCCGGATCACCCGCACTGCGTTCATAACGTAGTCGAGCTCATCTTCCGGATCGGGAATCGGCAGCGCTTCAACCTCAGCCTTAGTGCGCACCGGGCGTTCGAACAGCGGTCCCTCACCTTCACCAAAGTAGAGTCCCATGCCCATGGCATCGGGGATCGTCAAAATGTCGGAAAAGAGAATCGCTGCATCCAGCGGAAAGCGTTCGAGGGGCTGAATTGTCACTTCGCAAGCAAGTTCCGGATTCTTGCACAGCGACAGAAAGTCACCTGCCTTAGCGCGCGTTTTACGGTATTCCGGAAGATAGCGACCTGCCTGGCGCATCATCCAAACGGGGGTCATATCAACAGGTTCGCGCAGCAGCGCTCTCAGGAAGCGGTCATTTTTTAGTTCTGTCACTGGAAGATCAATCATTCATGGGTACAATGGAACGATTCTAACACGGACTGGCCAGGATTCAGCGCATGATTGAACCATTTGAGGGAGAGAATCCTGACATACAGGCTGACTGCTGGATTCATCCCAGTGCCGTCATCATCGGTGATGTCACTATCGGCAGCCAGTCAAATGTCTGGCCACTATGTGTCATACGTGGTGATGTCAATTCAATCAGCATTGGTGAACGGACCAATATCCAGGATGGCAGCGTACTGCACGTCACCTCGAAACGCGAGGATAATCCTGGTGCCGCTCTCGCTATTGGCGACGAGGTCACTGTTGGCCACAAGGTAATGCTACACGCCTGCACGATTGGCAATCACTGCCTCATCGGTATGGGCGCCATCATCATGGACAACACTGTTGTCGAGGATAATGTCATCGTCGGCGCAGGCAGCCTGGTTCCCGAAAAAAAGCGACTCGAAAGCAAGCATCTCTACATGGGCAGTCCGGTCAAAAAGATCCGCCCACTGACTGAACAGGAGCTTAGCTGGCTGAAACGCTCAGCAGCCCATTACGTCAAACTGGCAGCTCGCCACGAAAACCCGGCATCATCATGAAAAAAATTCTCTACGCATCACTCCTTCTCCTGACACTCAATGGCTGCAGTGAACTGGAACAGGTTCTCACTGAACTTGAACAGGCTATACCTGAAAACAGCAACAGTCAGAGTCTTACCTATCATGACATCCGACCGGTATTCTGGGGCCAAGTCTATAGCAATGGAGGCAACACGCTTTACTGCGAACAATCGTTCGGAAAACGACACGGCCGGAACATTAATATTGAGCACGTCTTCCCGATGAGCTGGGTCACCAAGTCGCTAAAATGCGGCACACGTAACCAGTGCCGAAACAGCAGCGACAGGTTCAATCGTATTGAAGCCGACTTGCATAACCTCTATCCGGCACTCGCAGAGATTAACGATCTCCGTGGCGCCATGTCCTTTGTCATCATCAAGGGTGAAAAGCGGGTGCGCAAAGGTTGCGATTTCGAGGTCGACAAACGCAGCTACAAGGCTGAACCCCGCCCTGAAGTGCGCGGTAATATCGCGCGTGCCATGCTCTACATGGCTGACAACTACAAGGAACTTAAACTCTTCAAAAGCCAGCGCAAACTGATGGAGAAGTGGCACCGGGAAGATCCGCCGGACAGCGAAGAAAAACGACGCAATCGCCTGATCGAGTCGATTCAGGGCAACCGCAATCCCTATATTGGCTAATTTCCTGCCTGCCAGGCAGGAATCAGCATCAATAACAGTTAAATCAGCTATAATTGCCGGCTATTTTCCCGATTGCTAGTCAGATGTCAGACAAAACCACTCTTATCAAAGAAGCCCTTTCGCAACGCATCCTGATTCTGGATGGTGCCATGGGCACCATGATCCAGCGCCACAAGCTGGAAGAAGCCGATTTTCGCGGCGAGCGTTTTGCCGACTGGCACTCAGACCTCAAGGGCAATAACGACCTGCTCGTACTGACCCAGCCGCACATCATCCGTGACATCCACGAAGCCTATCTCGAGGTAGGCGCCGATATCATCGAAACCAACAGTTTCAATGCCACGCGCACCTCGATGGCCGACTACCAGATGGAAGAGCTGGCCTACGAGATCAATCTCGAATCGGCAAAGCTGGCTCGTGAGGCAGCGGACAAATACTCTACCGATGACAAGCCACGCTTTGTCGCCGGCGGACTCGGTCCGACCAGCCGCACCCTGTCGATTTCACCAGATGTCAACGACCCGGGGTTTCGCAACGTCACCTTCAAAGAGCTGGTTGATGTCTATGTCGAGGCAGTGCGTGGACTAATTTCGGGCGGCGTCGACCTGATACTGATCGAGACCATTTTTGACACCCTTAATGCCAAGGCAGCCATTTTTGCCTGCCAGCAGGTTTTTGAAGAGGATGGTATCGAGTTGCCGGTCATGATCTCCGGCACCATCACCGATGCATCCGGCAGAACTCTCTCAGGCCAGACCACGGAAGCCTTCTACAACAGCCTGCGCCATGCAAATCCTCTGTCGATAGGACTCAATTGCGCGCTCGGTCCGGACCTGCTGCGCCAGTATGTCGAAGAGATGTCACGTGTTAGCGAGACCTGGGTCTCAGCCTATCCGAATGCCGGCCTGCCGAATGAATTTGGCGAGTATGACCTTGATCCTCAGTCAATGGCCGAACAGGTTGCAGAGTGGGCGCAATCCGGTTTCGTCAACATCGTTGGCGGTTGTTGTGGATCCAGTCCTGATCATATCAAGGCGATTGCAGATGCAGTCAACGGCCTGCCGCCGCGTAAACTGCCGGAAATTCCTGTCGAGTGCCGCCTCTCAGGTCTCGAACCACTCAACATCGGCAAAGAGTCGTTATTCGTCAATGTCGGTGAACGCGCCAATGTTACCGGCTCGGCAAAATTCAAGCGCCTCATCCTCAACGAGGAGTATGACGAGGCGCTCGACATCTGCCGTAGCCAGGTTGAGAACGGCGCACAAATCGTCGATGTCAACATGGATGAGGGCATGCTCGATGGCATAGCAGCAATGACCCGCTTCCTTAACCTGTGCGCAACCGAACCGGATATTGCCAAGGTACCCATGATGATCGACTCTTCCAAGTGGGAGATCATCGAGGCCGGTCTACAGTGTGTGCAAGGCAAGGCAGTTGTGAATTCCATCTCCATGAAGGAAGGAGAGGTCGCTTTTATAAAGCATGCAAAACTGTGTCGCCGCTATGGTGCTGCAATCATTGTCATGGCATTTGACGAGGAAGGCCAGGCCGACACACAAGAACGCAAGGTTGAGATCTGCGAACGAGCTTACAAACTGCTCACAGAGACAGTCGGCTTTCCGCCTGAAGATATCATCTTTGACCCCAACATCTTTGCCGTGGCAACCGGCATCGAGGAGCATGATAACTACGGCGTCGATTTCATCGAGGCAACACGCGAAATCAAGCAACGCCTGGCGCACACACTGGTTTCTGGTGGCGTTTCCAATGTCTCCTTCTCGTTTCGCGGTAACAACCCGGTACGCGAGGCGATTCATGCCGTCTTCCTCTACCATGCCATCAAGGCCGGTATGGATATGGGCATCGTCAATGCAGCCCAGCTTGCCGTCTATGATGAACTGCCTGCCGAATTGCGTGAAGCTGTCGAGGATGTGGTCCTCAACCGCTCATCCGATGCCGGTGAGAAGCTGGTCGAGATTGCACCAAACTACATCGACTCCGGTGACGAGCAGGAGAAGTCAGATCACGCCGAGTGGCGCGAATGGAACGTTGAGAAACGCCTTGAGCATGCGCTGGTCAAGGGTATTACAGAATTCATCGATGAAGATACCGAGGCGGCACGCCTCAAACTGGGCAAGCCTCTGCTGGTTATCGAGGGCCCGTTGATGAACGGCATGAATATTGTCGGCGACCTGTTCGGCGCAGGCAAGATGTTTCTGCCACAGGTGGTCAAGTCTGCACGCGTGATGAAAAAATCGGTGGCTTACCTGGAGCCTTTCCTCGAGGCGGAAAAGGCTGATTGTGCCCCGCAAGCCAAGGGCAAAATTCTTATGGCGACGGTAAAGGGTGATGTCCATGACATTGGCAAGAACATCGTCGGCGTGGTGCTGCAGTGTAACAACTACGAAGTCATCGATCTCGGTGTCATGGTGTCAGCAGAAACCATCCTGCAAACCGCCCGTGATGAGAATGTCGATATTATCGGTCTTTCAGGTCTGATTACACCGTCGCTTGACGAGATGGTGCATGTCGCCAATGAAATGACACGCCAGAGCTTCAACATACCCCTGATGATCGGTGGAGCGACCACCTCGATGGCACACACCGCTGTCAAGATCGAACCAAAATATGCACATGGCGCTGTTTATGTAGCTGATGCTTCGCGTGCTGTCGGTGTTGCATCACAACTGCTTTCCAGTGATCAAAAAGCTGCTTTTCTTGCCGATACGAAAGATGAGTACGAAGCTGTGCGCCAGCGTCGTGCCAGCAAGGAGAACAAGCAACAACTGCTGCCTTTCAAGCAGGCACAACAGAATCCCACCCCGATCGACTGGGAGAGTTATACACCTGTCCAGCCAAACAATACGGGCATCACTGTACTGGATGATATTCCAATCAGTGAACTGGTCGATACCATCGACTGGACCTTCTTCTTCCATGCGTGGCAGCTCAAAGGGCGTTATCCAAAAATCCTTGATGATGCCGAGAAAGGAGAAGAGGCACGCAAGCTGTTTGCCGATGCACAGAAGATGCTGCAACAGATTATTGATGAGGAGTGGCTCTCGGCAAAAGCAGTTGTCGGACTCTTCCCTGCCAACAGCCATGGGGACGACATCACCCTCGAACTGCCTGACGGCAGCCACAAGCAACTGCACTTCCTGCGTAAACAGGGCAAGCAGCCGGCTGGTCATTACAATGAGTCGCTCGCCGATTACATCGCTCCCGAATCATCCGGAAAGCAGGATTATCTGGGTGGTTTCGCCTGCACAGCCGGCATAGGTATCGATGAAAAGGTCAGGGAGTTCGACAAGGATCACGACGACTATAGCTCGCTGATGCTCAAGGCACTTGCTGACCGCCTCGCAGAATCTCTTGCCGAGTGGCTGCATCACAAGGTACGTACCGAGTTGTGGGGATACGCAAAAGATGAGTCCCTTAGTAATGATGACCTGATTGCCGAGAGGTACCAGGGCATACGCCCCGCAATCGGTTACCCTGCTTCACCGGACCACACAGAGAAAGATATCCTGTGGGAGATTCTCGATGCAGAAGCCAATACCGGTATCTGGCTGACTGAATCGAAGGCGATGGTACCCACTGCAGCTGTCAGCGGTCTCTATTTTGCACATCCACAGGCACGTTATTTTGCCGTTGGTAAACTCAATCATGATCAGGTTGCAGATTATTCGGAACGCAAACAGATGGAATTGAAAAGCATGGAACGCTGGCTTGCCCCTAATCTCGCCTACGATCCTGACGCTTAACCCGGTCTGATCGATGGAAGTCCTGTCGCTGTCACTGCCCTTCTTCGGACTCATACTCCTCGGCTGGGCATCGGCAAAGGCAACCTCCTACGGCGAGGAAGGGCTCAAGTGGATGAGCTTTTTCATCATCTATATCGCGCTGCCTGCACTCTTCTTCCAGCTCATCCGCAAAACACCACTTGAGGAACTGGCGAATCCCGGATTCATCATCGGCACCAGCGGCAGTACCCTGGCTATTTTTTTGCTCGCTTACCTGTTTGGGCGCTATTTCAGTCGCAATAACAATACCGAAAGCACCATGCAGGCGGTTGCAGGCAGCTATTCCAACATCGGATATATGGGACCGGGCCTGACCCTCGCCGCATTCGGCGAGGCTGCCGTGGTACCAACTGCCCTGGTCTTCTGTTTCGATAACGCCCTGTTGTTCACCCTGACACCATTGTTTGTCGAACTCGGAAAACAGAGTGAACATCACATCGGAGCAGTGCTCCTGCAGGCCACTAAAAAAGTTCTACTGCATCCTTTCATCATGGCAACAATTGCCGGTGTACTGGCGTCGGCTATTAACTTCGAGCCACCGCAGTTTATCGAGAATATCCTCAACCTTCTCAAGGGCGCAGCAGCACCATGCGCCCTGTTTGTTCTTGGCGTCGTCATCGCCGGGCGCAAGGCACACCTCAACAGCATTGATATTCCGGTGACTCTGCTGATCAAGCTGATACTGCATCCCCTGCTGGTTTACATACTATTAACCTGGATAGGTGATATACCTCCCATTTGGCTCTATACCGGTGTTCTGATGTCCGCCTTGCCGCCAGCGCTGAATGTATTCATTCTTGCGCAGCAATACGATGCCTTCATTGAGCAGGCATCATCAATCGTGCTGATCGGCACCATCATTGCTGTATTCACTGTCACTGCCCTGCTCTATGCTATTCAATATGGCTGGATCTGACCGCACACTTCACCTGGTTAGCGGCGACATGGCATGGTGCCATGCGCAAGCCGGGAATATTCTGGATGATCTCGATCAGCACAGGGTGCTCCTGCTATCGAACAGCCTTGACGGTCTTGCTACCAGTCACTACAGGCAGATTCTGGGGAAAGAGTTTGATTGCATTATCTATGACTGCTTCAGCGGGCTCGATGCAGATGCGCTAGGTTCAGTCTGCGGCACTGTTCGAGGTGGCGGTGCACTGATTCTGCTGACACCGCCCCTGACTGACTGGAGCAACTTCAAGGATCCTGACTACAGGCGCCACGGTTATACCGATAATGAAAAACCACAAGGCCTGTTCATTCAACGCCTGGTACATCTGCTGTTGAACTCCGATGCTGCCACCAGTCATAAGCAAAAAGAGAACAAGCAGGTCAATATCAGCCTGAAACCGGTAACAGCAACCGCAGCAACTGACGACCAGTTGCATACCATCGAGGCAATTGAGCGTGTGGCACTGGGTCATGCAAAGCGCCCACTGGTAATCAAGGCAGATCGTGGTCGCGGCAAAAGTGCCGCCATTGGAATTGCTGCTGCCAAGCTGCTTGAAAAAGACAAGCGCAACATCCTGGTTACTGCACCGTCATTTGCAGCCGTGGAAACTTTGTTCCGGCATGCGGCAGACAATCTGCCCGGCTTTGCCATGCAGCAGCAGGCATTGACCCATGCAGACGGGCGAAGACTGGCTTTCATTGCGCCGGACAAACTGGTTCATGACAAGCCGGCATGCGACCTCTTATGTGTCGATGAGGCTGCAGCAATACCGGCACAACTGCTCGAGGCGATGCTCAAACAGCAAAACCGCATCCTTTTCTCGACAACCGTACACGGCTACGAAGGTTCCGGTCGCGGTTTTGAAATCCGCTTCAGCAAGGTACTCGAGAGACTTACCCCACAGTGGAAAACAACAAGTCTGAAAGCACCAATCCGCTGGCGTGATGGGGATGCACTGGAAGCACTGCTCAATGACCTGCTGCTGTTCGATGCAGACCAAACAGCATTCGATACAGACATGCTCGACTCTTCCGACCTGGTCATCAGCTGTGTCACTCAGCAGGAACTATTCAAAGATGAGGCTGCACTGCGTGCCTTCTTCGGCCTCCTGGTCACGGCACATTACCGCACCCGCCCCTTCGACTTGCGCCACCTGCTTGATGGCAAACAACTACGCTTGTGGAGAGCTACAATCAACAACCGACTGGTCGGTGCTCTTGTGTGTGTTGAAGAGGGAAATATCGACGAACAACTCGCTCAAGGAATTCGCAGCGGCAAGCGCAGACCAAAAAACCAGCTGGTTCCGCAGACTTTGCAACAGCATCTTGGCGTGGACCAGGCACTGGAGACCAGCTATCTGCGCATCATGCGCATCGCTGTCGCCCCCGGACTGCAACGCAAAGGTATCGGCAGACGACTTCTGCAAACAGCAGCTACAGATTACAGTCAATCAACAGACCTGCTCGCCACCTCGTTCGGAGCAACTGCTGAGCTACTCGATTTCTGGCGCACAACAGGTTTCACACCAGTGCGCATCGGACTCACGCGGGATGCATCAAGCGGTTGCCATTCAGTGCTGATGCTCGCGCCACTCTCAGGTAATGGTGAAATGCTGATGCAAAACTGCCAGGAACGTTACCTTGAAACACTTCCGTACCTGCTGCGTGGAGGCTTAAGTGATCTCGAAACGAATATTATCCAAAGAGCATTTCCACACACCTCGGATGCGCTTACAAAAGAGAGCAGGAGCAGGCTTGAGCTAT
Organism: Solemya velum gill symbiont; assembly: GCF_002020255.1. Classification (NCBI taxonomy): domain Bacteria; kingdom Pseudomonadati; phylum Pseudomonadota; class Gammaproteobacteria; species Solemya velum gill symbiont. Next base: position 14,653 of record NZ_MPQG01000020.1, read on the forward strand.
TCAGTACACATGCCCTGTCACTCGATGCTGTGCTGCCAGACCTGCACCAGTTAACCCGACTGCTTCTGTCCGGAGAGAGACACATCGATATCAAGCCGGAACACCTTGCCTGCCTTGTGAGTTATTCACTGCAGGAAATCGACAGCAAAGATGTTGCGACCAGGCTGGAAATAGCAGGGAAATCGGCTGCCGAAAAACTATTGCGTGACGCAACGACGGAAGGATTGCAGCGACTGCAATAACGCACCAAAACCTGGAAGCCTCTGACCCACCCCCTTACTTGATAAGGTTGAGATATTCCATACGAGTCGCCTGCGACTTGCGAAATGCTCCCAGCATCACCGAGGTCTTCATTACAGAATTCTGTTTCTCGACACCACGCATCTTCATACACAGGTGCTCAGCTTCAATAGTTACCGCCACACCTGCAGGATTAATCGCCTGCTCAATCGCGTCGGCAATCTGTATGGTCATATTTTCCTGGATCTGCAAGCGACGCGCATACATATCGACGATACGGGCGATCTTGGACAGGCCGATCACCTTGCCCTGCGGCAGGTAGGCAATATGTGCCTTGCCGATAAAAGGCAGCATATGGTGTTCGCACAGGGAGTAGAGCTCGATATCCTTGACGATAATCATGTCGTCGGCATCGCTGTCAAAGATCGCCTCGTTGACGACATCATCAAGAGACTGGCTGTAACCGCGGCACAGGAACTGCATGGCCTGCGCGGCACGTTCAGGGGTTCTTATCAGCCCATCGCGCTCGAGGTTCTCACCAACATTCTCAATAATGCCGGCATAATGGTCTGTCAGTTTATCCAGGGACATATTGGCTCCGTGCAATTGGATGAAGGACAAATTCTGCCCTATAGGCATTGATTGTATGCGACTGCACCCCGCACTCAAAGCCCGGAAAAATTCTGGAAATAGTGTTTCTGCGTTATCCTATAGGAATGTTTAGCAATTCGACTCCTAAGACAGCGTGAGATTACGCACCGTCATCCTGCTGACGCTACTGCTGTTCGCGGTCGTCCCGACACTGCTGTTTGTCGCTTTCAGCTTCCCGTTGATGTTTGACCGGATGCAGAGTGTTTATCACCAGGCGCACCTGCAGACGCTGCGTGCCGACTTTCGTGATCTCGATGAGCACCTTGCCGGACGCCGTGAAATGACTCGCGTCCTTGCAAAGTTGCCGGAACCAGGTGTCGTGATCGGTGCCAACTCGACAGACCAGGCTCGCATTAATGACAGCCGCCAGCGCTACACCGGCTGGGTTAACGCGGTTTTCGGTGAGCAGCTTGACGTGGTTGGTATCTCCTTCATCGACCGAGATGAGAAGAAAAGCTTCTGGCTCTCGCGTGAAACAAGCACCTCTCCATTTTCGCAGACCCAGGTACAACCCGATCAACCTGACAGCCGCCTGTTACAGGATGCAATGGAAGCGGGCCGATCAAGAGTACTGGTTTCACCTGTCTATACCAGTGATGATGAGCAAGGACGTCCACATCCACGCATGCACCTGGTTGCACCGATTCATGCCAATGATGAGAAAGCTGTTGCGCTTGTCATTACCACCATTGATATCGGCGGTCTTGCCAACGCCTATCGCAGCACCCTGTGGGTCGATGTAAAAGGGCGCTATATCGGCGCAACCGAGCAGGCCGGCAACAATGCCTTCGATGATTATGTCGGACTCGAAACACTGCTCACAGGCAATCGAATCAGTTTGTGGCAAGACCCGGACAAGGGACAGATCATCTGGATACCCATGTTCCGCTCCGCAGACGGTGAACCTTTGTGGGTTGGTCGCGTTGTCGGCCAATCACCGTTCACCGACCTGCTGCAAAACCTGCTGGTGCGTGGACTATTGATCAACCTTCCTGTTCTGATCGGCATCTGGTTTGTTGCACGCCGGGTCACCCGCAGCATCGATAGCATCGGTAACAGCCTGGGTCAGGGTGTACAGCGCATCGTCTCGGACAATAGCGAGGTTAACTTTAACTGGAAACGACCGATCGAGTTGAAGGAGGTTGGTGAAAACCTCAGTCGCTTGTCGGTAACCCATGCGCGCAACCAGCGTAATCTAGTCTCTCACACGCAGGAACTGGAAGAGAGCAACCGTTTCAAGTCAGAGTTTCTTGCCAATGTTTCGCATGAACTGAAGACCCCGCTCAATTCGATCCTTGTTCTGTCGAAACTACTCAAGGAGAGTGAAGAGCTGGATAGCCAGAAGCGTGAGCAGGCCGCGGTCATCAATACTGCAGGACGTGATCTCTACCGTCTCATCGAGAACATCCTCGAATTGAGCCTGCTCGAACGCATGGAGCAATCGCCCTCTCTCGAAGAGACGGATCTCAAGCAACTCATTCTAGACACGGTCGAGTTGATGCGTCCTCAGTATGAGGAGAAATCCCTCACACTGGAGACCCGCTTTGATATCGCCTCTGTGCCGATGATTGTCACCGACAACAACAAGCTCAAGCAGATTCTACGCAACCTGCTCGCCAATGCGCTCAAATTCACCGAGCAGGGCGGCGTCACCATCAGTGTCAACATCGATTACTCGGAAGTGTCTCACTCCCAGCCGGTTCATATCTCGGTACAGGATACCGGCATGGGCATTCCTGCAGAGGAGCAGAAACGCATTTTTGAAGCCTTTCGCCAGGCTGACGGCTCCATCCGGCGACGCTTCGGCGGTACTGGTCTGGGCCTCAACATAAGCCAACGCCTTGCCCATATGATCGGGGGGAAAATCAGTCTCGACAGTAAACCTGGCGAAGGTGCCCGTTTTACAATCTCCCTGCCGCTGGAGTACAGCCCCCTGATCGCACCTGACGAGGAAACAACACCTGCGGTGGAGGAACAGGCGCCTGCAGTAGTCACAGAAAAGATGCCTGATTACCAGGGAAAACATGTACTCATCATTGATGATGACGTCGACAACCTGCTGCAACTCTCGCGCATTCTTTCGCAGTGGAACATCGAGGCAATCATCGCTTCTGATGATGAGGAGATACGGGAAGCCCTTGTCGAAAACCCGGATTGCCTGCTGACATTGGTCAACCTCAAACTTTGTGAATCGAACAAGTGTGATAGCATTCATCTGATCGAGGAACAATCGTATCAGTGCACCCTGGTCGCAATCGGTGATGAAGAACACATAGATATGTCGAGCAAGCGCTTTGAACATGTTCTGACACCGCCTTTCGACGCAGAAAAACTGAAAGAGCTGATCGATCACAAATTGCAATCAATGAAGACTGATTAACAGGTATGCCAGACCACAGTAACTTTACACTCCTGATTGTCGATGACAATGCCGCCAATCTCTACAGCCTGCGTTCCCTGATCTCAAGCCATCTGCACGCCGCTGTTATCGAGGCGGATTCGGGCAAACAGGCAATTGAAATTGCATCCGAACGGGATGATATTGACCTGATTGTTCTGGACATCCAGATGCCGGAAATGGATGGTTTTGAAGCAGCAACACTGCTCAAGATGCGCAAAAAAACGCGCGACATCCCGATTATCTTTCTGACGGCGGCTTTCAAAACCGAGGAGTTCCAGCAACGCGGCTATGATCTTGGCGCGGCCGACTACCTGCTCAAACCGATTGACGACAATCAGTTGATCAACAAGCTCAGCACCTATTTTCGCCTGATCGAAAAAGAGCGCAATCTGAATCGCGTACTTGAACAGAAAGTCGCTGAGCGTACCGAACAGCTTCACCTGGCCAATCAGCACCTTGAAAAAATCCTCAATACCATGGGCGAGGCACTACTGGTGCTCAACAGGGAGGGGGTCGTCACTCGCACGAACCCGGCCGCCCTTGAGATGCTCGGGTATAATGAAGATGAACTGATCGGCATGTCGATCGGTGATATTTTTGAAGAAGAGAGCGATGAACAGGCCAAGGCGTTCTTGGGCACCTGGCTGGAGGCATTGATTCGCACCGGTGCACTCAGTGCGATTGAGGCCGCTTTCATCACCAGCACTGAAAAACGTATCCCAATCCTTTTTTCACGCACCGCTATCAATGATAATGCCGGTGAGGTTGAAGAAATAATCTGTATAGCCAAGAATATGAGTGGCTACCACAAGCTGTAAACAGCAGGAAATAAGCATGAGTGACACAGACAATACCGACACTCCGGTCAATGAAGATGCAACCCTGACCGCCAATGCACTCAAGGCAATGGCACACCCCCTGCGCTGGCGCATTCTCTGCACGCTTGGGGACCAGGAACTCTCTGTCGGCGAGATCGTAGAACAAATCGGCACATCCCAGAGCAATATCTCCCAGCACCTTGACCAGTTGCGCAACAAGCACATCCTGGTCTCGCGCAAGGAGGCCAACAGAATCTACTACCGTATTCGTAACGAGCAGCTTCTGGAACTGATCGGCACCATGCGCAATGTGCTTTGCCCGACAAATCTGAGTGACATCTAAGGATAATAAACCACATTTATTACAGGGGTATTGACATCCGCTTCATTAAAGCTTCTTATTGATCTATAGATTAATTTCTACTATATTAGATTTTTCTAATATATATGGTCCGGAGCTCACTGATGAACAAGGTAATACTGGCTGTTACCCTATTGCTGACATCCATGGTACAGGCTGCAGAGCCGAATGCAGGTTCTGCATCGCTGGAGCTTGCCAGTGCTACGCTGGAGAGCATGCCAAATCACCAGTACCTGGATGGCACGGTAGAAGCCGTCAACAGGTCAACTGTCTCGGCGCAAACCAGCGGACAGGTTAAAGAGATTCTTGTCGACGTCGATGACTTTGTCAGCAAGGATCAGGTCATTGTTCGCCTGCATGACACCCCCCAGCGTACCGCTCTCGAACAGGCAGAAGCACAGTTCAAACAAGCCAATTCAGATCATGAACGTATTGCCAGCATTTTCAAGAAAGGCGTTGCTACTGAAGCTGAAATGGAAAAGGCAGAGACGGCACTGACCAGTACAAGGGCAGCTCTCGAAAGCGCCCAGGAGCAACTCAACTACACGGTAATCAAGGCGCCCTACACAGGCATTGTCATGCAGCGGCATGTAGAACCTGGCGAAACAGCCAGCCAGGGAACACCACTGATGACCGGTGTCTCGCTGGAAAAACTGCGTGTCAGCGTGGATGTACCCCAGACTCTCATCAACAAGGTGCGTGAATTTGACACTGCCTTTATCCTCTCCGGTGAGGAGCCGCCCATTCCCGTTACAAAAATCACGGTATATCCCTTTGCAGACTCGACCTCAGGTACCTTCGAGGTGCGGCTCGAGCTGCCGGAAACAAAACAGCAACTCTACCCGGGTATGTTCGTCAAAACAGCATTCCTGACCGGTCAGCGCGAATTTCTGACCGTACCCACTTCAAGCATTGTCTACCGCTCAGAAGTAACAGGCATCTACGTCGTCAAGGAGTCTGGCGCTGTCTCCCTGAGGCACATCCGTGTCGGCAATCATTTTGGACAACGCACCGCGATTCTCGCTGGCCTCGAACCGGGTGAGCAGGTTGCCCTGGACCCTGTAGCTGCTGGCATCATGGCACGCCAGGCAGCGGGAAAAGAGTAATAGCATGAGTCAGAATCTAGGCATATCGGGCAAGACTGCAAAACGCTTTCTGACCACCGAAATCACTCCGCTGCTGGCACTGCTTGGCATTCTTCTTGGCCTGTTTGCGATCGCCGTAACACCGCGTGAGGAAGAGCCGCAAATCAATGTCACCTTTGCGAATATATTCATTCCCTTTCCCGGCGCCACTGCTGTCGAAATTGAACAACTGGTTATGACGCCTGCAGAACAGGTTCTCTCTGAAATCGAGGGAATCGAGCATGTCTATTCGACCTCTCGCCCCGGCATGGCAATGATCACCGTACAGTACCGGGTTGGCGAGGATCGTACCCAGGCGATTGTACGTCTCTACAACAAGGTTTTCTCAAACCAGGACTGGTTACCAAAAAATCTTGGTGTTGGCACCCCCATCATCAAGCCCAAGGGTATAGATGATGTTCCCATCGTCACTGCAACCCTCTGGTCAAGCAACCCGTCAGTTGGTGCATATGAACTCGGCCAGGTTGCGCACACCATAGAGGCAGAACTGAAACGCGTACCTGGTACACGTGACATCTACACAATTGGGGAACCGGAGCGCACGGTCAAGGTCACACTCAATCCGCAATCCCTGTCTGGTTACGGAATTGACCTCGACGATCTGCGCAATAGCCTGCGAGCCGCCAATTCCACGGCCGACGGCATCAGCGTCACCAGCGCAAACAGAGAGCTGTTAATTCAGGCTGGCACCTTTCTCACATCAGCATCTGAACTCGGTGGGCTGGTCATCGGTATGCATGACGGGAAACCAGTTCACCTGCAGGATATTGCAACCATCAGCGAAGGACCGGATCATCCGCAGCAGTATGTGTGGATCGGTGCAGGTCCGCAGGCAGCCTCTAACGGCCTTGACCTCAGTGGTACGCAACCGGCTGTGACAATTGCGGTGGCGAAGAAACCGGGTACCAACGCTGTGAATATTGCCAAACGAGTCATAGACCGCTTCGAAGACATGAAGGGAATCTTTATTCCTGAAGGCGTCGAGGTAACTATCACACGCAACTACGGTGAGACAGCTGATCACAAGGCACGCAAACTGATTACCAAGCTGATTTTTGCAACCCTGTCGGTCATCGGCCTGATTGTTATTGCGCTTGGCTGGCGCGAGGCACTGATTGTCGGCGGGGCAGTTGCCATTACCCTGCTGATCACCCTGTTCGCCTCATGGGCGTGGGGCTTCACCCTCAACAGGGTTTCACTCTTCGCGCTTATTTTCTCAATCGGTATTCTTGTCGATGATGCCATCGTGGTTGTAGAGAATATCCACCGCCACCTGGCGATGGGAGCAGAGAACCTTCTGGAGGCTATACCCAAGGCTGTCGATGAAGTGGGTGGGCCCACCATACTGGCTACCTTCACGGTAATCGCCGCACTGCTGCCAATGGCTTTTGTCAGTGGGCTCATGGGCCCCTACATGTCGCCGATTCCGATTAATGCCTCGATGGGCATGCTGATCTCGTTGGCCGTCGCTTTTATTATTACGCCATGGTCTGTTAACAAGGTTCTGGGTAACAGTCATCACGCTCATGCTGTTGCCGACGAGTCACAGGAACACAAGCTGACGCCCTTCTTTGCACGAATCATGTCACCTTTTCTGGATGACTCCCGCGGTCGTGCAAACCGCTGGAAACTGCTGATAGCCATCCTGCTGTTGATCGCAGCTTCTGTCTCGCTGGGCTTCTTCAAGCTCGTCGTACTGAAAATGCTGCCATTCGACAACAAGTCCGAGTTCCAGGTTGTTCTCGACATGCCGGAGGGAACTGCACTTGAACAGACCACGCGCGTTCTCAGCGAAATAGGCGACTTTATCGCTACCGTACCAGAGGTAACTAACTACCAGGTCTATGCGGGTACTGCGTCACCGATCGGTTTCAATGGACTGGTGCGCCAGTATTATCTCAGGGAGGGTGCCCACCTTGGTGACATCCAGGTCAACCTGGTCGACAAGAGTGAACGCGATCGTAAAAGCCACGAGATCGCCCGCTCGGTTCGCGAGCCTGTACAGGCTATCGCACGTCAATTTAACGGTAATGCGAAAATTGTCGAGGTACCACCCGGGCCACCGGTGATGTCACCATTGGTTGCCGAAATTTACGGTGTCGATTATGCCGGTCAGATCAGGACCGCCAAGGATGTACGCACTCATTTTGAGTCAACTGCAGATATTGTCGATGTCGACGATATGATTGAGACACCGTCTGAAAAACGCATCATTATTATCGATCGCGCCAAGGCTGCTCGCCTCGGCATTGCACAGAGCAGTGTCGCGGCAGCGCTTGCCACCGTACTTGATGGTGAAGACGTGACTTATATGCACGGCGCCAACCTCAAGTACTCTGTACCTATCCGGCTCGAGTACAGCGAGGCTGACAAGGCGAATCTTGATGAGGTGATGTCGTTGAAAGTCCGCAGCCAGAGTGGCGCCCTGGTGCCCATTTCCGAGATCACCACGGTTGTCAGTGGCGCACGCGAGTTCACCATCTACCATAAGGACCTGCTGCCGGTCGTCTATGTTACCGGTGATATGGCGGGTGATTTAGACAGCCCGCTATACGGCCTGTTTGATATTGCTGGAAAAATTGATGAGCATGACGAATTTGAACAGTGGTACCTGACGCAGCCTGACAATCCCTATAACTACAGCCTCAAGTGGGATGGGGAATGGCAGGTCACCTATGAGACTTTCCGCGACATGGGCGCTGCCTATGCTGTTGGCCTGGTTCTGATTTACCTGCTGGTGGTCGCACAGTTCCGTTCCTACCTTGTGCCACTGGTCATCATGGCGCCGATACCTCTGACCATTATCGGCATCATGCCGGGTCACGTGATAGCACAGGCACAGTTTACTGCGACCTCTATGATCGGCATGATCGCTTTGGCCGGTATCATCGTGCGCAACTCGATACTGCTGGTTGACTTTATCAATCAGCAGGTCCGGGAAGGTGAGGATTTCAGGAAAGCCGTGATTAACGCAGCTGCGGTACGTACACAACCTATCGTACTGACTGCAGTTGCAGCGATGGCAGGTGGCTTCTTTATTCTGGACGACCCGATTTTCTCTGGTCTTGCCGTGTCGCTGATCTTCGGCCTGCTGGCCTCGACCATACTCACGCTAGTGGTGATACCGGTCGTCTACTTCGCAGCGATGCAGAACAAGTTGCAGCGTCTGCGCGCCTGATTGTCAGCGTACGCCGGCGATTCCGCTGACACGCGGGTCGCTGGCAGCACTGACCTCTCCTGTCAGCTTGTCCAGCGTCACCGCCTGCATATTGCCGTAGACCGGATTCTCTTCGCCATAGGAACCCATGCGCTCAGAAAATTGATGCCCCATTATGCCGAGTTCCCAGTGTGCATCCTCGCTGATCGCATCTTCTTCATAGGTAATGGAATCGGGCAGGTACTGGTGATGAAAACGTGGTTTGCTGACGATGGCATGCGCATCACCACCTTTCATGAATTCCAGTGCACCAAGTAATACCATTGTGATAATCCTGCTACCACCTGGTGTACCCAGTATCGCCAGTCGCTGATCATTTTCAACGAATGCCGGGGACATGCTCGACAGCGGACGCTTGCCGGGAGCGATGGAATTCGCTTCAGCACCAATTAGCCCGTAGACATTGGGCGAACCGGGTAAAGCGGAAAAGTCATCCATCTCGTCATTCAGAAGTACACCGGTCCCCGCTGCCACGTAACCGGATCCGAATGGATAGTTAATGCTGAGAGTTGCAGCAACACGGTTCCCCTCTTTGTCGAGTATGGAGAAGTGTGTTGTATCACGCCCCTTTGCACTCTCGGCGGTTGCAACAGGCAGAAAATCACTGGGCGTTGCTATCTCTTCCTTGATCCACTCTTTTCTCAGCGAAGCTGCATGACTCTTGTTAATCAGCTTGCTGACAGGCACATCAACAAAATCAGAATCTCCCAGGTACTCGGCCCGGTCACGGTAGGCCAGGCGCATCGCTTCGACAATCAAATGTGTGCGCATAACCTCATCCAGACTGTCGAGGTCATACGGCTCCAGAATATTGAACATGGTTGCCAGTGCCACTCCCCCGGATGAAGGAGGCGCTACAGTGGTCACTTTCCAGCCCCTGTAATCAAAACTGATCGGCTCCCGTTCAATAACCCTATAGTTTGAGAGATCCTGCAGGCGCCAGATGCCACCATTGCGGCGTACCTCTCTGACCAGCGCAGTGGCAATCCTGCCACCATAAAATCCCGCCCTGCCCTGCTCCGCCAGCGCACCAAGCGTCTGTGCCAAATCGCGCTGTATAACCAGGTGACCAAGTGGTGGAACCTCTTTGTTATGCAGGAAAATTCTTGCGCTCTCACTATCGCGCGTCAACAGTTTGAGACGCATCGATGCCATGCGTTGATAGTGAGCATCAACCTCAAAGCCTGCTTTCGCAAAAGCGATTGCAGGAGCTAGCGTCTGCTTCAGCGGTAACTTTCCATACTCCTGTGCGAGCTTCGCAAGGGCCGCAGGGATACCAGGAATTCCAGCCGACAGCGGTCCCTCCAGCGAGTCAGATGTCGGCTTGCCATCTTCACCCAGATACATGTCACGTGTTGCTTCGAGTGGCGCTGTCTCACGCGCGTCCAGCATCACCTGACGATCATCACTCGCCCTGTGCAAGAGGTAAAAACCACCCCCGCCAAGTCCGGATGAGTAGGGTTCGACAACCGCCAGTACCGCAGTCACGGCCACTGCTGCATCAAAGGCATTGCCGCCATCACGAAGAATCTGCAGGCCCGTGGCAGTTGCATAGGGATGAGCCGAAGCGACAGCCACCGAGTTAACAATAACGGGGGGTGCAACAGGCTCTTTAGCAGAGATGCCACTGCTTACGAGAAGAACACACAACGATACAAGCAAACGCATTAGCAATCCTTTCCACACAGCGCTGTGGGAAGACGATGACGAGTAGAGAGCGCCTCGGCGACGCGTACCCTGAAGTAATAATCTGACGGCTGGTTGATCAACAGGCTGAATGGCTGCCAGCTTCCATCGCGCTTGAGAAAGCCCGCATAACAGCTAATGCCACGCAATGTACCTGTTTTTGCCAACACCTTGCCTTTATGGTTCGGAAGCAGTTCACGATAAGGCTTAAACTCCTTGACCACTTCCAGCAACTGCCTGGCACTGAGGTGATTTTCACGTGATAGTCCAGCCCCTTCAACCACCTTGAACTCCTTCCATTTAAACCGCTTCCTGATCCATTTTTGCATCCGTTGCTGGGCTTTGTTCATATCCAGCGGACCCTTGTCACCAGCCATCAGCAGGAAGAGTGAATTGGCAATGAAGTTGCTCGAATGCTCCATCATTGCAGCCACCACCGTACTCAGGGTGCGGCTGTTTTTGTGAGTATAGATCGGTTTGAGTCCATGCGGAACCTGTCCGGCAGAGAGTCTGTTTTTAACAGCAACTCCAGCGAGACGTAACTTGGCTGCCAGTAATTCTGCGAAATAGCGCGGCCCGTTCTCCTCGCTGATGAGATTGACGCGTCCGCGACTCTTCTTTTTTGCATATCGCCTGGCAATTTTTTTGCCAAGCGCCGTCATGGGTGTTTGCGGCTCTGCCGAAATGATTTTATTTGCTGATTTCTTGTAGCTTACGGTATTGAAATTGGCCGCGAGTGAAGAGATCGGTGCATCGTAGGGATTATCGCTGCTTGAGCGCCCACCAATCTTCAGGTCACTATCGAAAAGCGTTGCATCGGTACTGATGCCATCAAGCTTGTGAACGCCCTGTTCCTGCAATGCTGTAACAATCAGATCGAGCTCTTCGGAAACCAGGAAGGGATCACCGCCACCCCGAACCCAGAGGATATTATCCTGAAGATAAAAACGGGTTTCGAAACGATGCTCTTCACCCCAGTGCTCAAGTGCAGCAAGCCCTGTCAGAAGTTTCAGTGTCGAGGCTGGAATCATCTGGCGACCGGCCAGTTTGCTGGCAACTGTTTTACCATTCTCTTCGAGCAACAGGCTCGCATTCGGCATGGCCGCAAGTCTGACCAGCGGATCCTTCTGGGCAGCCTGTAGTGGCTGACATAACAAGAGCAGCAAGAAAGGAAGGAGAAGGCGTGAAAAAAGAGACAACATCAGGAGCCTGCGAGATAGTCCAGAAACAGGCCGGCAAAGACAATCGCACCGAACCAGTTGTTATTCAGGAATGCCTGGAAACAGGCTTTTGGCTCGCGCTCACGTATCAGCCACTGTTGATAGATAAACAGGGCTGTCGCCACCGAGATACCGGCAACATAAAATGCATCTCGCCCGGTAATGAGGCCGACCCACATCAGCAGAATAATCATCAGCCCCTGTAGCACGCCGATAATCAGGCGATCGTACTCGCCAAAAAGGATTGCACTCGACTTGAGGCCGATCTTTAGATCATCTTCACGATCTGCCATCGCATACATGGTGTCGTAGATCAGCGCCCACAAAACAGTAGCCAGGAAGAGCAGCCAGGCCGCCAGCGGGATCTCCTCTCGCAAGGCCATGTAGGCCATCGGAATCGCCCAGCCAAATGCGATGCCAAGCACCAGTTGCGGGAGGTTGGTGTAGCGCTTCATGAAAGGGTAAACAGCTGCTGTTACAACTGCGGCAAAGGAGAGCAGAATGGTTCCGGCATTGAGAAACAGCACCAGGAAGAAAGCAGCCAGGGAAAGGACCGCAAAGACCTTTAGCGCCTCGTTTGGCGTGATTTTACCTGCCGCCAATGGCCGCTGTTTTGTGCGCTCCACATGGCCGTCGAAATCACGATCGGCATAGTCGTTGATTGCGCAGCCGGCCGAGCGCATCAGGACAGTTCCAGCAACAAAAATCAGAACAACGAACCAGTGTGGTGAACCCTCGCCTGCAAACCACAGTGCCCACAGTGCAGGCCACAGCAACAGCAAAATACCGATTGGCCGGTTAATCCTGATCAGTTCGCCATACAGGATCAGCTTGTTGCGGATTTCGGGGTTCATGCCTTTTCACTCACGATCGTGGGAAGAAATATTTCATGTACCAACAGGGGCTGACCCGCATAACGGAAACGCGTTCTGCGCCCCCAGAGTATATCGGCCGGTTCAGCAAGCGCCTGGTTTGCGCGCCGGAACAGACGATTGTTATTACGCAACTCGGCCACCTCGAATAGCTCCCTTTGTGTCGATCTGTCATTAAAAAGGACCGCGCCGAGTGGACGATTCCCCAGCACAGTTAACCCACGAACCCGTCCCTTCATGCTACTGACGGGAATCACAGTCCTGGCAAACACCAGCGGCGTTGAATCACACCACAGCTCTACCTCGCGTACAAGTCCACGTTCACCCATCGCCATCATTAATACCTGGCGTTCGGATTCAAGCGGCCGTGTCCACTCCTGGTTCAACAGGCGCACATGAAAACGTCCACTGCAATAATCTGTCAGTCGCTGTGTCAGTGAGTCCGGATCGCTCAGCCATGCCTCGACATTCCCCGGCACTGATCTCAGGTGCAGACGCCTCATTGGCATCCACACTGCTTCACGTTTGCTCATTTATCAAACAGCCCGGGCAGTCATCGCTATATTCATGCGTACATCTTATCGCACTACGGCAATAGCAGACAGTGAAAGCAACCAGTGCACATCATGGTAAAATCACACCAGAATTTTAATTTGAAGGCTGAAAAACATGTTTAACCTGCTGAGACTGCTGCTCCTCGCCATAATTGCTCTTGCTGTCGTGATTTACCTGCGCCCTGACCTGCTTGAACAGGTCGGCATCCAACTCCCGCAACAGCAATCGACTCCGCAGCCCACTGCACCACCTGTTGCTGAAACCGAACAGGCACCAGCTCCTGCTCCAGCACCTGTTGAACCCCCTGCTCCCGCGGTTCAGGCCACAGTGACAGAAACACCGCGTGAATCTATTCCACAGGAACAACCTCAGGAGAGCGAGCCAGTCGCACCTGCCGAACCGGCTGCTTCCCAGGCAAGTGACGCAACTGCTGTTGCCGCACCGGACACCATCGAGCAAGAAGCAAGCCAGGCAGCTGATTCCGCTGTAGAAGCCACCCTGGAGCCAAATGCAATGACTGAAGTTCCTGCAAATGAAGTAATCCCACAGCAAGTACCTGCTGAGGCAACTGCTCCAGTCACGGAACCCATGACTGAGGCGGCTGAACCTGTTGTTCCGGTTTCTGAAACTGCAATCGAACAAGTGGCTGCTCCAACAGAATTTACTACGGAACCAGCCGTACAGGATGCTGTTACCGAGACCCTGACTACGGAGGTTCAGGCCACAGAAACCCGGACCACTGACACCCCGGCTGCTGAGGTCCAGGCTACTGAGCCAGAGCTTGCCACGGAAGAGCTGAAAGAAAAAGCGATGGAACAGCTGCTTGAGACATTCGGCAGCGAGCCTGAAAAGCCAGCCATGCAATTCAGACCACTCGAAGAGTGAACCCTTTGGCCCGGGCTAGCCGATCATACGCGTCAACCTGTTGACGACAGGAACATGTCGCAGGTTTTTCATCAGGCGCGAAAGGTGGCGCCTGTCGTGAACACTGAGAGTAACGATCAGTACCGAGATGCGTCCATCATAGTCATCGGTACGGATTGATTCTATATTTGATCCCGCATCGGCAATTGCCGATGCGACGGTCGCCAATACTCCGGGCTGGTTGCTCGCCTCGACGCGCAGCACGACTGGAAAACTACCCGTGATACTGGATTCCCACGCGACATCAACCCAGTTTTCCGGGTACTTGCGCATATCCGAAATATTCGGGCATGTCGCATGATGAACAACGATGCCACGCCCGGGGTGAAAAGTACCGATGATCGGATCTCCCGGAATCGGATGGCAACAACGTGCATAACTGACCACCATACCCTCAGTGCCACGTATATTGACGCGCTGTGCTGCCAAAGGCTGCGCCTCACCACCTGATCCGGCATCACCCTCTTCTACGACGCCATCAGCGAGGCGTTTTGCCACCAGGCGTGCCGGGCGATTGCCCAGCCCCACGTCAGCGAGGAGATCATCAAACTCGCTATAGCCGAGCTCTTCGCGTATCTCCTCTATTGCCTGTTGTCCGTACTTTTCCAGGGTCCCTCCATAGAGCTGCAGCTCGGCAGCAAGCAGTTGCGCACCAAGTTGTACGGCATCCTGACGCTGCAGGTTTTTCAGGTAGCTGCGAATCGAGGCACGCGCCTTGGAAGTCACTGCGAAATCAAGCCAGCGCGGGTTGGGTCGACTCTTTTCCGCAGTATGGATCTCGATGGTCTCACCATTATGCAGGCGGGTCTTTAACGGCACCATGCGCTGATCGATACGCGCTGCGACACAGTGGTTTCCGACTTGCGAATGTACTGCGTAGGCAAAATCGATTATCGTCGACCCTTTAGGCAGCACGATAATCTTGCCCTTTGGAGTGAATACGTACACCTCGCCCGGGAACAGGTCGAGCTTGACGTTTTCGAGGAACTCCATCGGATTCGCCGAATCTTTCTGCACATCGAGCAGGTTTTTCAGCCAGTCAATACTGTTGCGTGCGGTACTGCTACCCGCTTCACCACTCTTGTAATTCCAGTGTGCAGCAACCCCGCTCTCTGCGACCTGGTCCATTGCCTGGGTGCGAATCTGCACCTCGATCGGGCCACCGTGCGGACCAACCAGCACTGTGTGCAAAGCCTGGTAGCCACTCGCCTTGGGTATTGCAATATAGTCCTTGAAGCGCCCCGGTCTCGGTGCATAGACATGGTGTACGCTGCCAAGTGCCCGGTAGCAGGCATCGACGTCATCAACAATAATGCGGAAACCGACCACGTCGGCAATCTCGGAAAAGGGAACCTTGCGATCACGCATTTTCCTGTAGACACTGAAAAGATGTTTCTCGCGATAGACCACATCGGCATGAATCTTCTCACGCATCAGCTGGCCACGTATCGCGGCAAGCGTACCGCTGGTTAACTCCTTGTGGAAACCATGGTGCTTGACAACCGCCTCCCTCAGGATGCGATATCGCATCGGCCAGTGTGCCTGGAATGCCAAATCCTCAAGCTCATGGCGCAGGCGGCTAATGCCGAGACGCTGTGCAATCGGCGCATATATTTCCAGCGTTTCACTGGCGATACGCCGTGCCTTTTCGGGACGCATCACTCCCAGTGTGCGCATGTTATGCAGTCGGTCGGCCAACTTGATCAGAATGACCCGAATATCCTTGGTCATCGCGAGAATCATCTTCTGAAAACTCGCTGCCTGGGCCTCTTCGCGCGAACTGAAATCGAGTGATGTCAGCTTGGTCACACCATCGACCAGTTCTGCCACCTCTTCATCAAACTGCTCATGGAGCTGTGATTTTGCAGTCGGCGTATCCTCTATAACATCATGCAACATGGCCGCCATAATGCACTTGTGGTCCATGCGCATGGTCGCAAGGATATGTGAGACTACAATCGGGTGATAGATATATGGCTCACCGGAAAGGCGCTTCTGGTTGATGTGTGCATCTGCGCCAAACAGGTAGGCGCGGTAGATTTCACTCACCTGTTTTTGCGGGAGATATGTCTCAAGATAAGAGGTCAGATCACTGATCAGAAAGCGCAGGTCCGGCTGCCTTTTCTCATTGTGGAGAGGCATATCGAGCTGGGTATCCCCGATCGAAGGCTTGGGCTCACTCAATTGAAGCTGCCACTATGGAGTCTCGATGATCATCTATAAAGAATAACACCAGATTGCTGTTAAACAACAGCAGGTTGTGGAATGAAATACTTAAACCAGTAATATTCATCCCACTCGCCGCTCCATGACATCTGCATCATCACCAGGTAATGTACATCCTGTACATAAAAAAACCGCCACTCAAATGAGTGACGGCTTGTCAGGATTGTTACGAAAACACCCGATCTGTTACATTCCGGCAAGTTCCTCGCCAAGTGCAAAAATTAGGTCTTCCTCGTTGATCTCCTCGGTCACTTCCTCAACTGCAAGAGCAGCATCAAGTGATTCGTTAGAAACCAACCCCTCTGCGATCTCACGCAGGGCGATAACGGTTGGCTTGTCGTTCTCTTCCGGCAGCAGCGGCTCAACACCCTCTGACAACTGGCGAGCTCGCCTGGTTGCAAGAAGTACCAGGTCGAAACGGTTATCGACATGCTCAAGGCAGTCTTCTACTGTTACACGTGCCATTGGTTATTCTCCTGTGCCTTTTTCATCAGACTCTTCGGAAACGCTGAGCGCCTCCTTGATTGCCGCCTCGACTTCCTGCGCCGCAAGCGTTGTATCGACTTCAGTCTCTTCTACCACGCGGTTATCTTTGCGAGTCCTGTGATAGGAGAGGCCTGTTCCCGCAGGAACCAGGCGACCAACGATAACATTCTCCTTGAGGCCGACAAGATCATCAGATGCACCGCGAACGGCTGCTTCCGTGAGTACTCGTGTGGTCTCCTGGAAAGATGCTGCAGAGATGAAAGACTCTGTTGCCAGCGATGCCTTGGTAATACCAAGCAGTACCGGATCATAGAGTGCAGGCTGCTTACCTTCTGCAACCAGCTTCTCGTTAGCTTCAAGTACGCGTGAACGCTCTGCCTGTTCGCCCTTGATAAAGCGTGAATCTCCGGAGTCGGTAATCTCAACCTTACGCAGCATCTGGCGAATGATGACCTCGATGTGCTTGTCGTTGATTTTTACACCCTGCAGACGGTAGACGTCCTGAATCTCCTTAACCAGGTATTCAGCAAGATCTGTGACTCCACGCAGGCGCAGAATGTCGTGCGGTACGAGTTCGCCATCAGCAATAATCTCACCACGTTCAACATGCTCACCCTCGAACACATCAATACGACGCCATTTCGGGATCAGTGTCTCGGTTGTTTCACCGTTCTGATCAGTGATGACCAGGCGCTGCTTACCCTTGGTCTCCTTGCCGAAACCGATGGTTCCGGAAGACTCAGCAAGAATCGCAGGCTCTTTCGGTTTACGTGCCTCGAAGAGGTCAGCAACACGTGGAAGACCACCCGTGATATCACGAGTCTTGGAAGATTCCTGCGGGATACGTGCAAGGGTGTCACCAATCTTAACCGCGGCACCATCCTTAACGCTAACAACCGAACCTGACGGCAGGAAGTAGGAAGCCGGAATATTGGTATGTGCAATATTGACGTCCTTACCCTTGTCGTCGACCAGTTTCACCATCGGACGCAGATCTTTGCCTGCAGCCGGACGCGCTTTCGGATCGATAACTTCAAGTGACTTCAGACCGGTAATGTCGTCAGTACGGCTTGCAACTGTGACGCCTTCGACAAAATCGACGAACTGCAGAATACCGGCAACCTCGGTAATAACCGGATGCGTATGCGGATCCCATGTTGCAATCAGTGCACCGCCTTCGATTTCCAATCCATCCTTGACCAGCAAGGTGGCACCGTATGGCAGCTTGTAGCGCTCACGCTCACGACCAAGCTCGTCAAGTACGTGGACTTCACCGGAACGCGAGGTAACAACCTGGTTACCTGACTCCTGCTCAACATACTCGAGGTCACTGTAGCGAACCTTACCGCCATTCTTGGCGTCGATGCTGTTCGCAGCAGCAGCTCGTGATGCAGCACCACCGATGTGGAAGGTACGCATGGTCAGCTGGGTTCCCGGCTCACCGATACTCTGTGCAGCGATAACACCAACAGCCTCACCGGTATTGACCTGGTGTCCGCGTGCGAGGTCACGTCCATAACACTGGGAGCAGACGCCGACGCGTGCATCACAAGTGATTGCAGAACGTACCCACACCTGGTCGACACCGTTATGGTCGAGCGTATCGACCCAGCGCTCATCAAGCAGCGTGCCGGCTTCACACAACAGCTCTTCAGTTGTTGGATGATAGATATGCTGTGACACGACACGACCGAGGATACGCTCACGCAGTGGTTCGACAACGTCACCACCCTCGATGATCGGAATCATCAGGATGCCGTTTTCTGTTCCACAATCATCCTCGAGGATAACCATGTCCTGTGCAACGTCGACGAGACGACGTGTCAGGTAACCGGAGTTCGCAGTTTTCAGGGCGGTATCCGCAAGACCCTTACGAGCACCGTGAGTTGAAATAAAGTACTGCAGGATATCGAGACCTTCACGGAAGTTTGCCGTGATTGGCGTTTCAATGATTGAGCCGTCCGGCTTGGCCATCAGGCCACGCATACCGGCAAGCTGACGAATCTGAGCTGCCGAACCACGAGCACCGGAATCGGCCATCATGAAAATCGAGTTGAACGAGTTCTGTTCAACGTCTTTGCCTTCAGCATCGGTAACAGTCTCTTTACCGAGCTTGGTCATCATCGCCTTGGCAACCTGGTCGTTGGTATGTGACCAGATATCGATAACCTTGTTGTAACGCTCGCCCTGGGTAACAAGACCTGATGCGTACTGATTCTGAATCTCCTTAACCTCTGCTTCTGCAGACGCAAGAATACTCTCTTTCTCTGGCGGAACCACCATGTCGTTTGAACAGATGGAAACAGCCGCGCGGGTTGCATAACGGTAACCCGTGTACATCAGCTGGTCAGCAAAAATAACTGTCTCTTTCAGTCCGACACGACGATAGCAGGCGTTGACCAGGCCGGATATGGCGCGCTTGCCAAGCTCCTTGTTCATCAGTTCGAAAGAGAGCCCTTCAGGCAGGATTTCTGCAAGCAGTGCACGACCGACTGTTGTATCGATAATGGTCGTGGTGGTTTCGCTATCACCATCGTCATCATTAATCGTCTGGGTAATACGAACCTTGACCTTGGCCTGCAGGTCGGCATTTCCTGAATCATAAGCGCGACGCACTTCATGAATATCAGAGAAGACCATGCCTTCACCCTTGGCATTAACTCTTTCGCGGGTCATGTAATAGAGACCCAGGACCACGTCCTGTGAAGGAACGATGATCGGCTCACCATTCGCAGGCGAGAGAATGTTGTTGGTCGACATCATCAACGAGCGCGCTTCGAGCTGTGCTTCCAGCGACAGGGGTACGTGTACCGCCATCTGGTCACCGTCAAAGTCGGCGTTGAACGCGGTACAGACGAGTGGGTGCAGCTGAATCGCCTTGCCCTCGATCAGAACCGGCTCAAATGCCTGGATACCGAGACGGTGAAGTGTTGGTGCACGGTTGAGCATGACCGGGTGCTCGCGGATAACCTCTTCAAGGATATCCCAAACTTCCGGATCACCACGTTCAACCATCTTCTTGGCAGCCTTGATGGTGTTGGCAAGTCCACGCCACTGCAGCTTGCTGAAGATAAATGGCTTGAACAGTTCCAGTGCCATCTTCTTCGGAATACCACACTGGTGCAGGCGCAGTGTCGGGCCGGTTACGATAACCGAACGGCCAGAGTAGTCGACACGCTTACCAAGCAGGTTCTGACGGAAGCGACCCTGCTTGCCCTTGATCATGTCTGCAAGCGATTTCAACGGACGCTTGTTTGAACCTGTAATGGCACGGCCACGACGGCCATTGTCGAGCAGCGCGTCGACAGATTCCTGCAACATGCGCTTTTCGTTACGTACGATGATATCCGGAGCCATCAGCTCAAGCAGTCGCTTGAGACGGTTGTTACGGTTGATAACACGACGATAAAGATCGTTGAGATCAGATGTTGCGAAGCGGCCGCCATCGAGCGGTACCAGTGGACGCAGTTCAGGTGGCAGTACTGGCAGTACTTTCAGGATCATCCACTCGGGACGGTTACCTGAACTCTGCAGGGACTCAAGCAGCTTGAGACGCTTGCTGAGCTTCTTGATCTTGGTCTCGGACTTGGTCGCGCCCATCTCTTCGCGCATGCGATCGATCTCTTTGGAGATATCGATAGTGCGCAGCAGTTCGAAAACGGCCTCGGCACCCATGCGAGCGTCGAATTCGTCAGCATACTCTTCGACTGCTTCAATGTACTGCTCATCAGAGAGCATCTGGTTGCGCTCGAGCATGGTCATGCCCGGCTCGATTACCACGTATGACTCGAAGTAGAGTACGCGCTCGATATCCTTCAGCGTCATGTCCAGCAGCAGACCGATACGTGATGGCAGCGACTTCAGGAACCAGATGTGTGCACAGGGCGCAGCCAGTTCGATATGTCCCATACGCTCACGACGTACTTTTGACAGCGTGACTTCAACGCCACACTTCTCACACACCACACCGCGGTGCTTGAGACGCTTGTACTTTCCGCACAGGCACTCGTAGTCATTGACCGGGCCAAAAATCTTGGCACAGAAAAGACCGTCGCGCTCCGGCTTGAAGGTACGGTAGTTGATTGTTTCAGGTTTTTTGACCTCTCCGTATGACCACGAACGGATCATCTCCGGAGACGCCAGGCCAATGCGGATTGCATCAAACTCTTCTACCTGGTCCTGTTTCAGGACATTCAGCAAATCTTTCACAATTGATCTCCCGGCGTGATTACTCTTGTTCCAGCTCGATATTGATACCGAGTGAACGGATCTCTTTAACAAGGACATTGAAGGATTCCGGCATACCCGGCTCCATGCGATGATCGCCATCGACAATGTTCTTATAGATACGTGTACGTCCGTTGACGTCGTCCGACTTGACCGTCAGCATCTCCTGCAGTGTGTAGGATGCGCCATAGGCCTCGAGTGCCCAGACCTCCATCTCACCGAAGCGCTGGCCACCGAACTGTGCTTTACCACCAAGTGGCTGCTGGGTAACCAGGCTGTACGGACCGGTTGAACGTGCATGCATCTTGTCATCAACCAGGTGGTTGAGTTTCAGCATGTACATGTAGCCAACAGTGACCGGACGTTCAAATTCTTCACCTGTGCGACCGTCGGTGAGAGTCATCTGACCACTCTCCGGCAGACCTGCAAGTTTCAGCATGCCGCGGATCTCATCCTCGTGCGCACCGTCGAATACAGGTGTCGCCATTGGTACACCACCACGCAGGTTGCCGGCCATCTCGAAAATCTCGTCATCACTGAAGCTGTCGAGGTCTTCTTTCTTGCCACTGGTGTTGTATACCTTGTCGAGGAATCCACGTACTTCACTGGCATTCTTCTGTGCATCAAGCATCTCGCCGATTCTGTCACCAAGTCCCTTGGCAGCAAAACCGAGATGGGTCTCAAGTACCTGTCCGATATTCATTCTAGACGGTACACCCAGCGGGTTGAGTACGATATCGACAGGAGTACCATTCTCGTCGAAAGGCATATCCTCGACCGGAACAACCTTCGAAATAACACCCTTGTTACCGTGGCGTCCCGCCATCTTGTCACCTGGCTGGATACGACGCTTGACGGCTACATAGACCTTAACCATCTTCTGTACGCCTGGAGCCAGGTCATCACCGGTTGTCAGCTTGAGGCGCTTCTCTTCAAACTTTTCGCGATAGTCTTCACGCTGCTTCTTGACCTGCTCTGCAACCATCTCGAGTTGCTTGGCAGCACCTTCGTTGTGCAACCTGATTTCGAGCCACTGATCCTGCTCCAGCTCTGCGAGATACGCCTTGGTGACCTTGGTGCCCTTCTTGATCTTGTTTGGACCGCCATCAGCAACCTTTCCGATCAACATCTTCTCAACACGTGCGAAGGTGTCGAGTTCCATAATGCGCAACTGGTCGTTGAGGTTCTGGCGGACACGTTCGAGTTCGGCTTCTTCGATCTCCAGTGCACGTGCATCTTTCTCGACGCCGTCACGGGTAAAGACCTGTACATCGATAACGGTTCCGCTGATGCTTGATGGAACACGCAGTGAAGTATCTTTAACATCAGATGCCTTCTCACCGAAGATTGCACGCAGCAGTTTCTCTTCCGGAGTCAGCTGGGTTTCACCTTTCGGCGTAACCTTACCGACCAGGATGTCGCCATCCTTGACCTCGGCACCGATGAATACAATTCCTGACTCATCAAGGCGGCCGAGTGCAGACTCACCGACATTCGGGATATCCGCTGTAATCTCTTCTGAACCCAGCTTGGTATCACGCGCCATGCAGGTCAGTTCTTCGATATGAATCGTGGTAAAACGATCTTCCTCGACGACACGCTCCGAAATCAGGATGGAGTCCTCGAAGTTGTAGCCGTTCCACGGCATGAAAGCGACTCGCAGGTTCTGACCCAGTGCCAGCTCGCCCTTGTCTGTTGACGGGCCGTCGGCAAGTACGTCACCACGTGAAATCTGATCACCGGTACGTACCAGTGGACGCTGGTTGATACAGGTGTTCTGGTTTGAACGCATGTACTTGGTCAGGCTGTAGATATCAACGCCTGACTCACCAGCAATCGCCTCGTCGTCATTAACACGAATAACGATACGCATTGCATCAACTGACTCGACATGACCGCCGCGACTAGCAACCACACCAACACCCGAGTCGATGGCAACAACACGCTCGATTCCTGTACCGACCAGTGGCTTGTCTGCCTTCAGGGTTGGTACTGCCTGGCGTTGCATGTTTGAACCCATCAATGCACGGTTTGCGTCATCGTGCTCGAGGAATGGGATCAGTGCCGCAGCAACAGATACGATCTGTTTCGGCGATACGTCCATGTACTCGATTTTATCTGGTGTCGAGAGTGTAAATTCGTTCTGGAAACGGCATGAGACAAGCTCTTCCGTCAGCGCACCCTTGTCACTCAGCACGGCGTTCGCCTGTGCGATCATGTAGCGACTCTCTTCGATTGCGGAGAGATAATCAATGTCATCAGTGACCTTGCCATCCTTGACAACACGGTACGGAGTCTCGAGAAAACCATAGTCATTGGTACGCGAATAGACTGCGAGCGAGTTGATCAGACCAATGTTCGGTCCTTCAGGAGTCTCGATCGGGCATACACGACCATAGTGGGTTGGATGCACATCGCGTACCTCAAAGCCTGCACGCTCACGTGCCAGACCGCCCGGGCCCAGTGCAGAAACACGACGCTTGTGCGTGATCTCAGACAGCGGGTTGTTCTGGTCCATAAACTGTGACAGCTGGCTTGAACCGAAGAACTCCTTGATTGCAGCCGAAACCGGCTTGGAGTTAATCATCTCCTGCGGCATCAGGCCTTCACTCTCTGCGAGGCTGAGACGCTCCTTGACCGCACGCTCGACACGTACGAGGCCAACGCGGAACTGGTTTTCTGCCATCTCGCCGACACTACGGATACGACGGTTACCGAGGTGATCGATGTCATCGACCATGCCGTTGCCGTTACGAATATCGATCAGTGTCTTGAGGACTTCGACGATATCCTCATTTGAGAGAACGCCCGAACCTTCAGATTCTTCACGACCGAGACGACGGTTGAATTTCATGCGACCGACCGCTGAAAGGTCATAGCGATCAGGTGAGAAGAAGAGGTTGTCGAACAGGTTCTCGGCTGCGTCTTTTGTTGGCGGCTCGCCCGGACGCATCATGCGATAGATCTCAACCTGGGCAGCAAGCTTGCTGTCGGTTGGGTCTATACGCAAGGTATCAGACAGGAAAGGACCGTGGTCAAGATCGTTGGTGAAGAGAGTCTTGATCTCTTTAACACCATTCTCGATCATCGCCTCGACCATCTCTTCTGTAATCTCGTCATTGACGTTAACCAGGATTTCACCTGTCTCCTTGTCAACCACGTCATGCGCGATCGTACGACCGACAAGGTAGTTGAGAGGCACGTCCAGCTTGGTGATGCCTGCCTTGTCGAGTTCATTGATGTGGCGCTGGGTAATACGGCGACCGGCTTCAACCAGTACCTTGCTCTTGATCTTTATATCAAGATCGAGGGTTTCACCACGCAGACGCGCAGGAACCAGGTCGGCAGTCAGACCCTTCTTTGACAGATTGAAAGTATCTGTCTCGAAGAACATATCGATCATTTCGCTTGTTTCGTAACCGAGTGCACGCAGCAGAATGGTTGCTGGCAGCTTGCGACGACGGTCGATACGGACGAAAACACAATCCTTCGGATCAAATTCGAAATCGAGCCATGAGCCACGGTATGGAATCACGCGTGCAGAAAAGAGCAGCTTGCCCGAAGAGTGGGTCTTGCCCTTGTCATGGTCGAAGAAAACGCCAGGCGAACGGTGCAACTGGGAGACGATAACACGCTCGGTACCATTGATAACAAAGGTGCCGGTATCAGTCATCAGAGGCATTTCGCCCATGTAGATTTCCTGCTCGCGAACCTCTTTTACACGGTTCTTCTCTTTGCTTTCCTTGTCGTAGATGACGAGCTTGACGAGCACACGCAATGGTGCAGCGTAGGTCGAACCACGCAGCTGACATTCGCGCACATCGAATGGCGGCTCGCCGAGACGGTAATTGACGTACTCGAGAACAGCACTGCCTGAATAACTCTCGATTGGAAAGACAGACTTGAAAGCTGCATGAAGACCTTTGTCATCACGCTCGTCGGGATTCGCATCAAACTGAAGAAAATCACGGTATGAGTCTATCTGGGTAGCCAAAAGAAATGGCACTTGCAGAATACTTTCCTGCTTGCCAAAGTCTTTACGGATACGCTTCTTTTCTGTGAAACTGTACGCCATCTTTTCCGTCCCTCGGGATTATTCGGAACACTCCCGCATTGCGGGAAACCACTGGGCTTTCGCCCGTCATATCGCCGGCGGATCACGCCGGACTATATGCCAATTCAGAAGCGGGAAAAGGCCGGTGACCTTCCGGTCACCAGCCTGTCCGCTCAAGAGTCGGCAAACTTACCGTACAAGATCTTACTTGATCTCTACGGTAGCGCCTGCTTCTTCGAGCTGCTTCTTGAGGTCTTCTGCTTCGGCCTTCTCGACGCCTTCTTTCAGCGGAGTGGGTGCACTCTCTACTGCTTCTTTGGCTTCTTTCAGACCCAGACCGGTTACGCCGCGGACTGCCTTGATAACGGCAACTTTGTTGTCGCCGAAACCAGTCAGAACTACGTCGAATTCAGTCTGTTCTTCTGCAGCAGCGCCACCTTCGGCACCAGGTGCAGCAACAGCAACTGCTGCAGCGGCAGCAGAAACACCAAACTTCTCTTCCATTGCTTCGATGAGCTCAACAACTTCCATTACGCTCATGCTGGCAATCGCTTCGAGGATATCTTCTTTACTCACAATATTTACTCCTGAATACGCTTCAACACACTAAGGTGAATCAGCCAATTAATCGCTTAAGCCGCTTCTTTTGCGTCTTTAACCGCTGCAACGGTGCGTACCAGCTTGCCCGGGACCTCGTTCATGGTGCGTGCCAGTTTCTCAACTGGTGCTTTCATGACGGCCATCAGCATGCTGACTGCTTCGTCGTAAGTCGGCATTTTTGCCAGGGTTCCAATCTCGCTCGGATCAAGCATCTGTCCACCAATGGAAACCAGCTTGACTTCAAGTAGATCGTGCTCCTTGGCAAAGTCTTTAATGACGCGAGCAGCAGAACCAGGATCTTCCTGGGAGAATGCCAGCAGCAGCGGACCGGTAAGGCCTTCCTGCATACATTCAAAATCAGTACCTTCTACGGCACGGCGAGCCAACGTATTCTTGACAACACGAAGATAGACACCATTATCACGCGCCTGTTTGCGCAATGCTGTCATCTCGTCAACGCCAAGACCACGGTACTCGGCCGCGATCGCAGAAAATGCACTTCCTGCTACTTCAGCAACTTCGGCGACAATGGCTTTTTTCTGCTCAAGATTAAGAGCCACTAGTCACCTCCTGACTACGGTGGAATCAATGATTCCGTTAAACAAATTCAACCCGGCAAATGCCAAGTTGACGTTAACGTGACCGCTATCAGGTTTTCTGGTCGTAACCAGGGTATCCTGACATGGCCCCGTCTGCGCGGGAAATTAAGCAGCAATCGCTTGCCGCACCTGCGGTCTTTGACGGCCACGACCGGTAAACCGGTCATTGCCACAAAGTTCTTTTTTCAGTGCACGAATGCACTGGAATTCACAGCTGTTAGAGGGTTAGAGAGCCCTGGTCCAGCGTAAGACCCGGTCCCATGGTGGTGGAAACCGACATCTTCTTCAAATAAATACCCTTTGCAGCACTTGGCTTGGCCTTCTTCAGGTCAACAATCAGTGCTTCAAGGTTCTGCTGCAGCGCGCTCGGTTCGAAATCAACCTTGCCGATCGAGCAGTGAATGATGCCGTTCTTGTCGGCACGGAACTGTACCTGGCCAGACTTGGCATTCTTGACCGCTTCTGCGATGTTAGGTGTTACAGTGCCAACTTTCGGGTTAGGCATCAGGCCGCGTGGACCGAGAATCTGTCCCAGCTGACCAACAACACGCATTGCATCCGGTGAAGCAATGACAACATCAAAATCCATGTTGCCCTTTTTGACTTCTTCTGCGAGATCATCCATACCAACGATGTCCGCACCGGCTTCTTTAGCAGCATCTGCATTCGGACCCTGGGTAAATACCGCAACGCGGACATCTTTACCAGTGCCGTTTGGCAGAATGCTTGATCCACGTACAACCTGGTCAGATTTACGTGCATCGATACCGAGGTTGATTGCAACATCAACACTCTCGGAGAATTTGACTGAAGAGAGCTCTTTCAACAGGCTGAATGCTTCTTCAGCAACATAGAATTTGCCGAGCTCAATCTTCTCGTTAATCGCCTTCTGGCGCTTTGACAGCTTAGCCATTTACACACCCTCCGTGTCGAGACCCATGCTGCGCGCGCTGCCAGCAATAGTACGTACGGCTGCATCCATATCTGCAGCAGTCAGGTCAGGCATTTTCATGGTCGCAATCTCTTCGAGCTGCGCACGATTGACCTTGCCAACCTTGTTTGTGTTGGGCTCGCCACTGCCAGACTTGATACCTGCAGCCTTCTTCAGAAGAACTGCCGCTGGCGGCGTCTTCATGATGAAGGTGAATGAGCGATCAGCGTAAACCGTGATCACTACAGGTACAGGCATGCCTATCTCGATACCCTGGGTCTGTGCGTTGAACGCCTTACAGAACTCCATGATATTGACACCGTGCTGACCCAGTGCCGGACCAACAGGTGGACTTGGATTCGCTTCCTGTGCAGGAACCTGAAGCTTGATATAAGCTTCGATCTTCTTAGCCATATTTTACTCCTGCGGGTAATGACGCAAGGGACTGGTTACCTTTGCTCCCCGACAATAAATTAAACAACAGCCGTTTAAGGCTGGTTAATGATCAGCTCTTTTCGACCTGACCGAATTCGAGATCCACAGGAGTGGATCGTCCAAAAATCATGACAGAAACACGTAAACGGCTCTTGTCGTAGTCGACTTCTTCTACAACACCGCTGAAATCGTTGAACGGACCATCTGTGACACGTACAACTTCGCCCGCTTCGAACAACACCTTTGGACGCGGCTTGTCGACGCCTTCCTGCACACGCTGCAGAATCGCATCGGCTTCCTTTTCAGTGATCGGTGCAGGACGGTCTCCCGTTCCACCGATAAAGCCCATTACCTGGGGTACATTCTTCACCAGGTGCCAGGTCTCATCCGTCAGTTCCATGTTCACCAGCACATAACCGGGAAAGAACTTGCGTTCACTGCGTCGCTGTGACCCGCTGCGCATTTCGACAATCTCTTCTGTCGGGACGAGAATCTCACCAAAGAAATCCTGCATGCCTGCGCGCTCAATGGCGTCTTCCAGCGAACGTTTGACACGACCTTCATAGCCCGAAAAGGCATGTACAACATACCAATGCTTAGCCATATCAGCCCCCGGTGCCAACGATTGAACGAAGGATCCAGCCCAGTATGCCGTCAACGGCCCACAGGAACAGCCCAACCAGCAATACGACAAACAGAACGATCAGTGTCGTCTGCAAGGTTTCCTGGCGACTCGGCCATACAACCTTGCGTACCTCGGTACGCGCCGAAGTGGCAAAGCTCCAAAGCGACTTGCCTTGTGCCGATGTCAATGCAACAGCCGTAGCAACGCCCGTAATTACCAGCAAGGCAATCACGCGCAACAGGGTTGATTGCGCCTCGAACATATAAAATGCTGCGATTCCGCCAATCAGAATTGCAATAGCCGCCATCAACTTGATGGTATCCATTGCTGTAGTTTGTTGTTCTGCCTTTACGTTCATCCTGCCAACTTAAAAGTGGCAGGCCAGGAGGGACTCGAACCCCCAACCTGCGGTTTTGGAGACCGCTGCTCTACCAATTGAGCCACTGGCCTGTAATTACCCTGATCCCAGGGAATACAAACAATTTCTCTTCCATGAAGCACCGCTTCTGGCGATGCATATTTCCTATCTTGCGAAACGACGAAAGAGGTGGCGCAATGCGCCCGCCTCTTTCGCGTCACGATAGAGTATCGATTACTCGATAATCTTTGCTACAACACCGGCGCCAACAGTACGGCCACCTTCGCGAATCGCGAAACGCAGGCCTTCTTCCATTGCGATCGGTGCAATCA